>NZ_JBCNNS010000006.1:0-71094 GCF_039594335.1 Raoultella sp. | reverse complement strand
AACATCATAACAATCCAGATTATCTTAATGCTGCGTCATTCTTCCATCACGCTGTGCTCACCGTGGCGACAGCTTGCTCAGGCCGATAGCCCGGACAGATGCGCAGCATCGCCTCCGGGAAATACACGTTGAGGAACAAAATTCCCCACGACATTTTCTGCACAATCCGCTATCTTGTTTAGCATATAAAACATCATGACCGCCGCTATGCCATCTTAAGGCATGTTAACGGCATTTGAGTTAAGCCAGTAAAACGAGATTGCAAGATGAGCGTAATGTTTGACCCAGAAACGGCGATTTACCCTTTCCCGCCTAAACCGTTGCAATTAAGTCGCGATGAAAAGCACTTTTATCGCGAAAAGATTAAACATCTGCTGCGCGAACGCGACGCGGTGATGGTTGCTCATTACTATACCGACCCTGAAATTCAGCAACTGGCCGAAGAGACCGGCGGCTGTATCGCTGATTCTCTCGAAATGGCTCGTTTCGGCGCCCGCCATTCAGCTTCGACGTTGCTGGTGGCCGGAGTACGCTTCATGGGGGAAACGGCAAAAATTCTCAGCCCGGAGAAGACCATCCTGATGCCTACGCTGAATGCCGAGTGTTCTCTGGATCTGGGCTGCCCGATTGAGGAGTTCAATGCGTTCTGCGATGCTCATCCGGATCGTACCGTCGTCGTTTATGCCAATACCTCAGCAGCGGTCAAAGCACGCGCCGATTGGGTTGTGACCTCCAGTATTGCCGTTGAGCTTATTGAGCATCTCGACAGCCTCGGGGAAAAAATTCTCTGGGCGCCTGACCGTCATTTAGGCCGGTACGTACAGCGGCAAACCGGCGCAGATGTTTTGTGCTGGCAGGGAGCTTGTATTGTCCATGATGAGTTTAAAACCCAGGCGTTAACGCGGATGAAAGCCCTCTATCCCGATGCTGCCATTCTGGTACATCCTGAATCGCCGCAGTCCATTGTGGATATGGCGGATGCGGTAGGGTCGACCAGCCAGTTGATAGCCGCGGCTAAAACGCTTGCGGCGCGCCAGCTCATCGTTGCCACCGATCGCGGGATCTTCTATAAAATGCAGCAGGCGGTACCGGAAAAAGAGCTGCTGGAAGCGCCGACAGCGGGTGAAGGAGCAACCTGTCGTAGCTGCGCCCACTGCCCATGGATGGCGATGAACGGCCTGAAAGCGATTGCTGAGGGGCTGGAAAATGGTGGACCCGAACACGAAATTAAGGTCGAGGCGCAGCTGCGCACCGGCGCATTACTTCCGCTGAACAGAATGCTGGATTTTGCGGCTACACTTCGGGGATAGTGGTTAATTACGCAATTAATACAGTGCGGAGAAAATATGGATTTTTTTAGTACGCAGAATATTCTGGTGCATATACCCCTCGGCGCCGGCGGATACGACTTATCATGGATCGAGGCGGTTGGTACGCTTGCCGGGCTGCTGTGTATCTGGTTGGCGAGTCTGGAAAAGATTAGCAACTATGCATTTGGGCTGGTCAACGTCACCTTGTTTGCCATCATTTTCTTTCAGATTCAGCTTTATGCCAGCCTGCTGCTACAGGTCTTTTTCTTTGCAGCCAACGTTTATGGCTGGTACGCCTGGTCCCGGCAAACCAGCAGTCATGAAGCCGAGCTGCGTATTCGGTGGTTGCCATTGCCGAAGGCGCTGGCCTGGCTGATGGTGTGTATTGTGGCAATTGCGCTGATGACGGTCTTCATTAATCCGGTCTTCGCCTTCCTGACGCGCATAGCGGTCACACTCATGCAGAGTCTGGGACTGCAGGTCACAATGCCGGAACTGCAGCCGGATGCCTTCCCGTTCTGGGACTCCTGCATGATGGTGTTGTCGATCGCTGCCATGATTCTGATGACCCGTAAATATGTTGAAAACTGGCTGCTTTGGGTGATCATCAACGTCATCAGCGTGGCGATTTTTGCCCTTCAGGGGGTTTACGCGATGTCGCTGGAATATCTGCTTTTGACCTTTATTGCCCTTAACGGGAGTCGGATGTGGATCAACAGCGCGCGTGAGCGAGGTTCTCACGCGTTTTCTCGCTAATGGTGATGATGATGGTCGTGCCCGGCGTGTGTCATGTTAAGATGGCATTCCGGGCCGTTACAGGGCTGATACTCCATCTGCACGGTCACATGCTCAATGTTATATTTATGCTGCAAAAATGCCTGGATGCGATTCAGCAAGGCGTCGTGATCGTGCGGAGGGACGACCTGAACATGCAGCGTCATGACCGTTTTTTCGCCGACCAGCCAGACGTGGACGTGATGCACGTCGCGGACTTCCGCCACCGAGCGGCGTAGATCCCGTTTTAGCCCCCCGACATCCAACGACCGCGGTGCTCCTTCCAACAGTTCGTTCAAACTTTCCTGCAATAGCCGCCAGGCGCTGCGCAGCACCAGACATGAGACCAGCACCGACAAAATCGGATCAACTGGCGTCCAGCCAGTGGTGATAATCACGATGGCGGCAATAATCGCCCCGACCGAGCCCAGTAAGTCGCCCAGAATGTGTAATGCCGCTGCGCGAACGTTAAGATTTCGCTCTTCGCTTCCGCGATGCAGGATCCAGAATGCCAGTATGTTTGCCAGGAGTCCGGCCACGGCAATGACCATCATCGCTGTGCCAGCGACCGGGCGCGGGTGATGAAAGCGTTGAATCGCTTCCCAGACAATCAGAATGGTGATCACCACCAGCGCAATGGCGTTGATGAATGCCGCCAGCGTCGTCAGACGCAGCCAGCCGAAGGTATGGCGGGTATTGGGGGGACGGCTGGCGAAGCGGACCGCCAGCAGAGCGAACAAGAGAGCGGCTGAGTCGGTGAGCATATGACCGGCATCAGCCAGTAGCGCCAGCGAGCCTGAAACGACGCCGCCGATGGCTTCAACAAGCATAAATCCGGCGGTGACAATAAAAGCCTGCAACAGACGTTTTTCGTTACCGCGATCGGTGGTTTCTGACGGAGTATGAGCATGTGCCATTACAGAATCCTGTCATTATTTTATCAATGAGTCTCTGACCTTATTACAGATTAACCACAATCGGGCATCTGTTCCATCAGCCAGTGCCGATAGAACAAGGTGCTGTGGCATTGATCTTCAACAAGCCGGAAATGAGGCAACAATCAGGGGAAAATGCGGGAATGTGGAGTAAAGTCGAGAAACCCCTCATTTATTTAATATATAATTTTTTTAATTTTGTATTTTTTAGTTTTTATAACTGGGTGTGATGTTTTATTTTTCACTATTCTGATAGTTTGTATTGTTTTTATCTATTTAATCAGTCAATTACCATTGCGACTGTAAAAGTCTGTTTACACTTTTCTGGCGGCGAGTTAGATTGAAAGCATTGCACACAATTGATTAAGTATGGCAACGCTGGAAAGAAAATGAATTATCAGAACGACGATTTACGTATTAAAGAGATCAACGAATTATTACCTCCCGTTGCACTCCTGGAAAAGTTCCCCGCGACCGAAAATGCTGCTAACACCGTGGCGCACGCTCGTAAAGCGATCCATCAGATCCTTAAAGGCAACGACGATCGTCTGCTGGTCGTGATTGGCCCGTGCTCTATCCACGATCCTGCCGCAGCGAAAGAGTATGCTGAACGCCTGCTGACGCTCCGTGAAGAGCTGAAGGGCGAACTGGAAGTGGTGATGCGCGTTTATTTTGAAAAACCGCGTACTACCGTGGGCTGGAAGGGGCTTATCAACGATCCGCATATGGATAACAGCTTCCGCATCAACGACGGTCTGCGTATCGCGCGTAAGCTGTTGCTGGAGATTAACGACAGCGGGTTGCCTGCGGCAGGTGAATTCCTTGATATGATCACCCCGCAGTATGTCGCTGACCTGATGAGCTGGGGAGCAATCGGCGCGCGTACCACGGAATCACAGGTGCATCGCGAGCTTTCATCTGGCCTTTCTTGTCCAGTAGGTTTTAAAAACGGCACCGACGGGACAATAAAAGTAGCCATCGACGCGATTAACGCGGCTGGCGCACCGCATTGCTTCCTGTCAGTGACCAAATGGGGTCATTCGGCGATTGTGAATACCAGTGGCAACAGCGACTGCCATATCATTCTGCGCGGTGGTAAAGAGCCGAACTACAGTGCGAAGCACGTTGCTGAAGTGAAAGTGGGTCTGGCGAAAGCGGGCCTGCCCGTACAGCTGATGATTGATTTCAGCCACGCGAACTCCAGCAAGCAGTTCAAAAAACAGATGGAAGTGGGCGCCGATGTTTGTCGACAAATCGCTGGCGGCGAGCAGGCGATTATAGGGGTGATGATTGAAAGCCATTTGGTGGAAGGGAACCAGAGCCTGGAGAGCGGCGCGCCGCTGACCTATGGTAAAAGCATCACCGATGCCTGCATCGGCTGGGAAGATACCGAGACTATCCTGCGTCAACTGGCAGATGCGGTAAAAGTCCGTCGCGGTTAATCTGCGGCCTGGCCCGGCAGAGTGTCGCGACGCCGGGATTCAGGACCAATAAAAAGCGTGGATCAATCCACGCTTTTTTATGGCTGGCGAAAATTATTTCGCTTTACCCTGGTTTGCTACCGCGGCGGCTTTTGCAGCGATTTCATCCGCATTGCCCAGATAGTAGTGTTTGATCGGTTTGAAGTTTTCGTCGAACTCATAAACCAGCGGGACGCCTGTCGGGATGTTGAGTTCAAGAATTTCGTCT
This sequence comes from Raoultella sp., assembly GCF_039594335.1. Classification (NCBI taxonomy): domain Bacteria; kingdom Pseudomonadati; phylum Pseudomonadota; class Gammaproteobacteria; order Enterobacterales; family Enterobacteriaceae; genus Klebsiella; species Raoultella sp. The sequence continues at coordinate 66,386 of NZ_JBCNNS010000006.1, read as the reverse complement.
TCGCCCATATTGTCCAGGTACTTCACCAGCGCACGCAGGGAGTTGCCGTGAGCGGCGATAATCACGCGCTCACCGCTTTTCAGACGCGGCAGAATGGTTTCGTTCCAGTAAGGCACTACGCGCTCGATGGTCAGCGCCAGGCTTTCGGTTACCGGCAGCTCTTTATCGGTCAGTTTGGCATAACGCGGATCGTGGCCCGGGTAACGCTCGTCATCTTTGGTCAGCTCCGGCGGAGTAATGGCAAAGCCACGGCGCCACTGTTTAACCTGCTCATCACCGTATTTCTCAGCGGTTTCAGCTTTGTTCAGACCCTGCAATGCGCCGTAGTGGCGCTCGTTCAGTTTCCAGGATTTTTCAACCGGCAGCCAGGCTTGATCCAGCTCATCCAGGACGTTCCACAAAGTATGGATGGCACGTTTCAGCACAGAGGTATAAGCAAAATCGAAGCTGAAGCCTTCGTCTTTTAGCAGCTTACCTGCCGCTTTTGCCTCACCTACGCCTTTCTCAGACAGATCGACATCGTACCAACCGGTGAAACGGTTTTCATTGTTCCATTGGCTTTCGCCATGACGGACCAGTACCAGCTTAGTTACAGCCATACACTTACTCCTCAAACTTTATTTTAATGATAACAATTCTCATTATATTGCCGCAATTTGAGTCGCGGCAATGCTTATCCCTAACCATAGCGAAAATAGTGGCTCAGTGTAAGATGCTTGTAAATCGGCGGTTATGTTTTTGTCTGTAAGTGGCGTAATTTGCAGCAAAATGACGAAAAAAAAGCCCTCCGGGAGGAGGGCCTGGGGGCTTATCGGGCAATAAACTGATATTCCGTCAGACTGACGTACTCCTCGCCCGGGCGCAATATGCAGTCGGGCTGAGGCCATTCCGGGTGATTTGGTGAATCCGGCAGAAATTCACTCTCCAGCGCCAGTCCTTGCCAGTCGGCGTACGGCTGTTCCGTTCGTGACGGCGTACCGCCCAGGTAGTTACCCGAATAAAACTGCAGGGCAGGGGCGGAGGTATACACCGTCATCTGCAGTTGGCCATCCTGAGACCAGACATGGGCCGCTGCCTTGCGAGCATCGCCTTTTGTCTGCAGCAAGAAAGCATGATCATACCCTTTTACTTTCTGCTGATCGGGATCGCGAAGGAAATCGACCGCTACGGTTTTCGGCGCGCGAAAATCGAAGCTGGTCCGGGTGACATCCTGTAAATCACCTCCCGGAATACCGTCGCTCTCCACCGGCAGGTAGCTATCGGCGAAAATTTGCAACTGGTGGTTGCGGACGTCCGTCTGCCCGCCGTCCAGGTTGAAGTAGACGTGGTTGGTCAGGTTGACCGGACAGGGCCTGTCAACTGTCGCCCGATACGCGATGGCGATGCGGTTATCTTCGCTAAGACGGTAGTGCGCCGTGGCTTTCAGGTTACCGGGGAAACCCTGGTCGCCGTCATCGGAAACGAGGGCAAATAGCGCCTGATGTTCGTCGGCGCTGACTATCTGCCAGCGACGTTTGTCGAAGCCGTCTGGCCCGCCATGCAGTTGATGACCGGCCTCGTTAGAAGGGGTCAGTTGGACCGTCTGGCCATCCAGCGGAAAACGGCTGTTGGCGATACGATTGGCATAGCGGCCCACGGAGGCGCCGAGAAAGGCCGCCTGACGGGTATAGTTTTCCGGCGTCGCACAGCCGAGCAGCGCTTCGCGAACTTCGCCATTGGCCAGCGGTACCCGGGCGGATAATAACGTCGCGCCCCAGTCCATCAGCGTAACCACCATCCCGGTATTATTCCGCAGGGTGATCAGGTTCCACGGCTGCCCGTCCGGCGCCAGTTCTGTCGTTTGGTTTAGCACTGGCTGGCCCCCTGTGATGGTTTACAAACGTAGAAGGTCTCTTTAATGCCGGTTTTCGCTTCATACTGCTGGGCGACGGCTTGCTTAACGGCATCAACGCACTCTTCCGGCACCAGCGCCACGACGCAGCCGCCAAATCCGCCGCCGGTCATGCGTACGCCGCCTTTATCGCCGATGGTGGCTTTGACGATCTCGACCAGCGTGTCAATTTGCGGAACGGTAATTTCAAAATCATCGCGCATCGAGGCATGAGATTCCGCCATCAGTTCCCCCATACGTTTCAGGTCGCCTTTTTCCAGCGCGGTGGCGGCTTCGAGCGTACGCGCATTTTCGGTCAGGACATGGCGGACGCGTTTCGCAACCACCGGATCCAGCTCATGGGCAACGGTATTGAATTCATCGATTTTGACGTCGCGCAGAGCAGGCTGCTGGAAGAAACGCGCGCCGGTCTCGCACTGTTCGCGGCGGGTGTTGTATTCGCTGCCGACCAGCGTCCGTTTAAAATTACTGTTGATGATCACCACCGCTACGCCTTTCGGCATAGAGACGGCCTTGGTTCCTAATGTGCGGCAGTCAAGCAACAGGGCGTGATCTTTCTTACCCAGCGCTGAGATAAGCTGGTCCATAATGCCGCAGTTACAGCCGACGAACTGGTTCTCCGCTTCCTGGCCGTTGAGGGCAATTTGCACCCCGTCCAGCGACAGATGGTACAGCTGCTGGAACACGGTGCCGACGGCCACTTCCAGCGAAGCGGAAGAGCTTAAACCCGCCCCTTGCGGCACGTTACCGCTGATTACCAGATCGGCGCCGCCAAAATGGTTGTTGCGCTTCTGCAGGTGTTTCACCACTCCGCGGACATAGTTTGACCACTGCTGGGTCTCGTGGCTGACGATTGGCTTATCGAGGGAGAACTCGTCGGTTTGATTGTCATAATCGGCGGCAATCACTCGGACAATTCGGTCGGTGCGCGGCGCGCAGCTGATCACCGTCTGGTAATCAATCGCGCAGGGCAGCACGAAACCGTCGTTATAGTCGGTGTGTTCGCCGATCAGATTGACGCGGCCCGGTGCCTGAATAACGTGGGTGGCAGGGTAGCCGAACTTTTCAGCAAACAGGGTTTGGGTTTTCTCTTTCAGACTCATTGTTATTCTCCGGATTCGCGAAAATGGACGTCGCTCACTGCCCGCAGGCGTTCGGCGGCTTGTTCGGCCGTCAAATCGCGCTGAGTTTCGGCCAGCATTTCGTAGCCGACCATAAATTTGCGTACCGTCGCAGAGCGCAGCAGCGGCGGATAAAAGTGAGCGTGGAGCTGCCAGTGATGATTCTCTTTGTTATTAAACGGCGCCCCGTGCCAGCCCATGGAATATGGAAATGAGCACTGGAACAGGTTGTCGTAACGGCTGGTCAGCTTTTTCAGCGCCAACGCAAGGTCGCTGCGCTGGGCTGCGGTTAAATCGGTAAGGCGCTGAATGTGCGCTTTCGGCAGCAGCAGCGTCTCAAAGGGCCAGGCCGCCCAGTAAGGTACGACGGCCAGCCAATGTTCAGTTTCAACGACAGTCCGCCTGCCGTCGGCTAATTCGCGCTGAACGTAATCCACCAGCATCGGTGAACCCTGAACGGCGAAATACTCTTTTTGCAAACGATCTTCGCGTTCTGCCTCGTTCGGCAGGAAGCTGTTGGCCCAGACCTGGCCATGCGGGTGCGGGTTGGAGCAGCCCATCGCTGCCCCTTTGTTCTCAAAAACCTGCACCCACGGATACGTTTGGCCCAGCTCGGCCGTCTGTTCCTGCCACGTATTAACCACGCCTTCCAGCGCTTCAATGCTCAGCTCAGGCAGCGTTTTGCTGTGATCCGGCGAGAAGCAGATGACCCGGCTGGTGCCGCGTGCGCTTTGACAGCGCATTAGCGGATCGTCGCTATTCGGGGCATCGGGAGTGTCGGTCATCAACGCCGCAAAGTCATTGGTAAACACGTAGGTACCGGTGTAATTCGGGTTCGTGTCGCCGGTGACGCGGGTATTACCCGGACACAGAAAACAATCCGCATCGTGCGTCGGCAAAGTTGATTTTGCCGGCGTTTCCTGCGCCCCTTGCCAGGGGCGCCTGGCGCGATGCGGTGATACCAGAATCCACTGCCCGGTTAACGGGTTATAACGACGATGCGGATGGTCGACGGGGTTAAATATGCTCATGACGGTTCCTTAGTCTGGGTAACCCTGCGGATGACGGGACTGCCAGTGCCAGGTGTCCTGCGCCATCTCGTCAAGGTCGCGTGTAACGCGCCAGTTCAGCTCGCGGTCGGCCTTTTCGGCATCCGCCCAGTAGGCCGGCAGATCGCCATCGCGGCGCGGTGCGAAGTGGTAATTGACAGGTTTGCCGCAGGCTTTGCTGAAGGCATTGATCACGTCGAGGACGCTGCTGCCGACGCCTGCGCCGAGGTTATAAATGTGTACGCCTTCGCGGCCCGCCAGTTTTTCCATCGCCGCAACGTGGCCATCGGCGAGGTCCATGACGTGGATATAGTCGCGTACGCCGGTGCCATCAGGAGTCGGATAATCATTGCCGAAAACGGCCAGCGATTCGCGGCGACCCACGGCCACCTGCGCGATGTAAGGCATCAGGTTGTTCGGGATACCCTGCGGATCTTCGCCCATGTCGCCTGACGGATGCGCGCCGACCGGATTGAAGTAACGCAGCAGCGCAATGCTCCAGTCCGGCTGGGCTTTTTGCAGGTCGGTCAGGATCTGCTCGACCATCAACTTGCTTTTGCCATACGGGCTTTGCGGCGTGCCGGTCGGGAAGCTTTCGACATAAGGGATCTTCGGCTGATCGCCGTAGACGGTCGCCGAGGAGCTAAAAATAAAGTTCTTCACGCTGGCGGCGCGCATAGCGGAAACTAATTTAAGTGTACCGGTAACGTTATTGTCGTAATATTCCAGCGGCTTCGCGACGGATTCGCCGACGGCTTTCAGGCCGGCAAAGTGGATCACTGCTTCAATGGCGTGATCGTGCAGAATTTCCGTCATCAGCGCTTCATTGCGAATGTCGCCTTCGACAAAGGTGGCTGTTTTCCCGCCGAGACGTTCAATGACCGGCAATACGCTGCGCTTACTGTTGCAGAGATTGTCGAGAATAATCACTTCATGTCCCTGCAGCAGCAGTTGAACGCAGGTATGACTTCCAATGTAACCGCTACCACCTGTAACCAGTACTTTCATGATTCGCTCCAATAGGCTTATCGTGTGTGATGAAGATAGCATACCAAAGAAGTAGAAAGTGTGACACAGGCCAAATTGGTGGAATCGCTTACACCAAATGACATCGTGCAAGATTTTTTTGTTTTTATGTTTAAAAACAGTTTGTTGATGGCTTTTCTGGTTATTTCTCTGAAAAAAAACAGGGGGATGGCCCCCTGTTCGGGCTCAATCAGCGCGTGGACCGACCTGATAAGTGTAACCGTCTCCACTGGGAACAAACTCCAGACGATGGGTAATGCAGTCCGGCGCATCTTCGGCGTGGTGGGAGACAAACAGCAACTGAGTAGCGCCTTCGCTAATCAATACATCCACGAAGCGCCGCACCAGTTGACGGTTAAGCGGATCCAGTCCCTGCAGAGGTTCGTCAAGAATCAGCAGCGTCGGGTGCTTCACCAGCGCCCGGACAATCAGCGCCAGCCGTTGTTGTCCCCAGGAGAGACTGTGGAACGGCGCATCGGCGGTACGCTTGTCGATTCCCAGAATATCCAGCCAGTTCTGCACCAGCTTGCGTTGCTTATCAGAAACGGCCTGATAAATCCCGATCGAATCGAAATAACCCGACAGAATCACGTTACGCACCGTGGTACTGACGCGGTACTCAAGATGCAGACTGCTGCTGACGTAGCCAATATGCTTTTTAATGTCCCAGATAGTTTCACCGCTGCCGCGGCGACGGCCAAAGAGGGTCAGGTCGTTGCTGTAGCCCTGCGGATGGTCGCCGGTCACGAGACTGAGCAGGGTCGATTTCCCGGCACCGTTGGGACCGACTATCTGCCAATGTTCACCGGGGTTAACGGTCCAGCTCAGGTGCTCGATGATCGGCCGGTCATTGTATGACACCACGCCACCCCGCAGGACGATGCGCGGTGCCCCGGCGTCGAGAGCATGCCGTGCGGCGGGGGCGTCCGGTTCCGGTAAGCTCATGCCGGCCATTTTTTCGCTGTGCGCCAGTTGGGCAATTAGCGCCTGTCGTAGCAGCGCCTGCTTTTCTCCGGTTTCGCTCAGGGTACAATCAGCCAGCACGCCAGCAAACTGGACAAATGACGGAATTTCATCGAAGCGGTTGAGCACCAGTACCAGCGTGAGTCCTTCGAGGTGCAACGTCGCCAGCAGCCCGGCAAGCTGTTGGCGGGAAGCGATGTCCAGGCCGTCAAAAGGCTCATCGAGAATCAACAGGTCCGGCTGGGCCATCAGCGCCTGGCAGAGCAGCGTTTTACGTGTTTCGCCGGTGGAAAGGTATTTAAAGCGGCGCTGAAGCAGGGAAGTAATACCGAACAATTCCGCCAGGCGCGTGCAGCGGGCGGCATCTCGGGACTCTTCCTGAATAATCTCTTCCGTCGTGCGGCCGGTGTCCTCTTCGCCTGGGCTGAGTAAGTCGGTATTGTTACGTTGCCATTCATCGCTGACCAGCTTCTGCAACTGTTCGAAGGAGAGGCGGGTTATCCGGGAAAAGCGGTTTTCATACTGGCCGGACAGCAGGGTGAGCTCACCGGACAGCGCGCGAGCCAGCGCTGACTTCCCGCTGCCGTTGCTGCCGACGAAGGCCCAGCTTCCGCCGGTGCCAACGGTGAGGCGCTCGATTTTTAACGTTTTTGTGTCGCTCAGGCGAAACGTGCCTTGCGAAATTTGCAATGATGACATTGTGTATCCCACTTCTTGCAGCGATTTGCCTCAGGGATACGACGTCACGCGAGCAATGTCAATGCCGTTAGCATAACGTGGCGAGAATGATTCGATCGGCATTAAAATATGCTATTGCCTCAGCACCTTCTGCCAGCTTTCGGGTCTGTTCCAGCGGTAAGGTTGCGCACAAACTCTGGCCGTCGGGCAGCGCCATCAGCACTTCACTCTGCTCCGGGCCGTACTCGATATGGCTGATTCGCCCGGTGAGTTGGTTATCGGCCTCTTTAGCAACCGCCGGATCCTGGGTCATACCCACCCAGGGGGCCTTCAGCAGCAGCAAAACTTCCTGGCCCTCATCGAGGCCGAGGCGCTCTGCGCTCTGCGCGGTGATAGCGACCTTTAAGCGGGTCTGGCGATCGGCAAGCAGCACCTCGACATGCTGCTGTACCTGCTGGTGGTCGCGGCCGGTGATAGTGCCAAACCACTGATTACGTGCGCTGGTCTGCAGCGAGAAGCGCGAAATAGCGGCCAGTAGGCTGTCGAGAGGCAGGGCGTCGTCGTCGCTCAGCACGTCGAAGGCTTTCTGCTGAATTTGCGCCAGCAGGTCGTACAACTGGATCAGCCGCTGCCCGTAGCGGGTTAGCACGGCGCCACCGCCGCCTTTACCCCCGGTAGCCCTGTCTACCAGCGTCTGTTCGCTGAGCTGATTCATCTCATTGATGGCGTCCCACGCGCTTTTATAGCTAATGCCCGCGTTTTTCGCCCCCTGGCTAATCGAACCGGTGGAATCGATCTGTTTTAGCAGGGCGATGCGACGAGGATCGGCAAACAGACGCTGCTGTAGCTTGAGGGTCAGAAGAATTTCGGCCTGCATAATCATATCCTGGCAAAAAAGAGTATTGTGACCGATAGCGGTCATCTTGCAAGATGCATCTGTCGCCGTTATCTGCCTGCCACCGCACAAATGGGGCGTGTTTTTCCAGCTGAAGCGGTTACAATGAAGTATTCGTACTTTCTGGAGCCAACCATGTTAGAGCTATTGAAAAGTCTGGTTTTTGCCCTTGTCATGGTCCCGGTGGTGATGGCCATCATCCTGGGTCTGATTTACGGTCTGGGTGAAGTGTTTAACATCTTCTCTGGCGCAGCTCACAAAGATCGCGGCCAGCAGAACAACTGACTTCCCAACGCCCGGTTTTCCGGGCGTTGTCTTTTTCTCTTTCTTTTCCATTTTTCCACCTTCTTTTCCGCTCTCTTTTGATCCTCCTCTACCTGGCGCCAATTTGCGCTGGGAAAACCCTGATCTTATCGTTATATTATTTTATACATAACGCACTCACAGGAGTTTCAGATGGCACGTCAATGGTTACGCTTGTTTGCCGGCGCGACGCTAACACTTTCCGTCGCGGGTCACGCGCTGGCGGAGGAAGGGAAAATTACGGTGTTTGCCGCGGCATCGTTAACGAATGCGATGCAGGATATTGCGAAGGCCTATAAGAAAGAGAAAAACGTCGATGTGGTCTCGTCGTTTGCCTCTTCATCGACGCTGGCACGGCAAATCGAAGCGGGCGCCCCAGCGGACCTGTTCATCTCCGCCGACCAGAAATGGATGGATTACGTGGTCGAGAAAAAAGCGATTGATACTGCCTCGCGTGCCACGCTGCTTGGTAACAGCCTGGTGGTTGTCGCGCCTCAAGCCAGCACGCTGGGCGACATTGTGATTAACAACAAAACCGACTGGACCAGCCTGCTGAAAGGCGGCCGCCTGGCCGTTGGTGACCCGGAGCACGTCCCGGCAGGTATTTACGCGAAAGAAGCGCTGCAAAAACTGGGGGCCTGGGAGACGCTGGCACCGAAACTGGCACCGGCTGAAGACGTACGCGGAGCGCTGGCGCTGGTTGAACGTAACGAAACCCCGCTGGGGATCGTATATGGTTCCGATGCGGTGGCCAGCAAGGGTGTGAAAGTGGTCGGGACGTTCCCGGAAGATTCGCACAAGAAAGTTGAATACCCGCTGGCTATCGTCGATGGACATAAAAATGCGACCGTCACCGGGTTTTACGACTACCTGAAGGGGCCGCAAGCGGCTGCCATCTTCAAACAATACGGATTTACCACCCGCTAATGATATTGAGCGATCCCGAATGGCAGGCGGTGCTGCTGAGCCTGAAAGTCTCATCCCTGGCGGTGGTGTTAAGTTTACCTTTTGGGATTTTTATCTCATGGCTGCTGGTGCGGCGCAATTTCCCCGGAAAGGCGCTGTTCGACAGTATTATCCACCTGCCACTGGTACTGCCGCCGGTGGTGGTGGGCTATCTGCTGTTGATTGCCATGGGGCGGCGTGGTTTTATCGGCAGCTGGCTCTATGACTGGTTCGGTTTGACCTTTGCCTTCAGCTGGCGCGGCGCGGTGCTGGCGGCGGCGGTCATGTCTTTTCCGCTGATGGTGCGGGCCATTCGCCTGGCGCTGGAAGGGGTGGACGTGAAGCTGGAACAGGCGGCGCGAACGTTGGGGGCAGGCCGTTGGCGGGTGTTTTTTACGATAACGCTGCCGCTGACGCTGCCGGGCATTATCGTCGGTACCGTTCTGGCCTTCGCCCGCTCACTCGGGGAGTTTGGCGCCACCATTACCTTTGTCTCCAATATTCCGGGGGAAACGCGCACTATTCCTTCGGCCATGTATACCCTGATTCAGACTCCTGGCGGTGAAGGTGCCGCCGCGCGTTTATGTTTGATTTCCATCGTGCTGGCGCTGGTGTCACTGCTGCTTTCTGAATGGCTGACGCGTCTTAGCCGCGTGCGAACGGGGAAATCAGATGCTTGAACTCCATTTCACCCAGACGCTGGGCAACCACTGCCTGAGTATCAATGAAACGCTGCCTGCCAGCGGCATCACCGCCGTTTTTGGCGTCTCCGGCGCGGGAAAAACCTCCCTGATTAACGCCATCAGCGGCCTGACCCGGCCGCAGAAAGGGCGGATTGTGCTCAACGGCAGGGTCTTAAATGATACCGAAAAACGCATTTGCCTGGCCCCGGAAAAGCGGCGGGTGGGCTATGTGTTCCAGGACGCGCGCCTGTTTCCACACTATAAGGTACGCGGTAATCTGAAGTACGGCATGGCGAAAAGTATGGCGGGGCAGTTTGATAAGCTGGTGGCGCTACTCGGTATTGAGCCGCTGCTTGAGCGCCTGCCGGGTGGCCTGTCAGGTGGAGAAAAGCAGCGGGTGGCCATTGGCAGATCGCTTCTCACCGCACCTGAGCTTTTGCTGCTTGATGAACCGCTGGCCTCGCTGGATATTCCTCGTAAACGCGAGCTTCTGCCGTACCTGCAGCGACTGGCGCGTGAAATACATATTCCGATGCTCTACGTCAGCCACTCGCTTGATGAGATTCAACATCTGGCGGATAAAGTGCTGGTGCTGGAGGAGGGGAGCGTAAAAGCCTTTGGCGATCTGGAAGAGGTATGGAGCAGCAGCGTGATGCATCCGTGGCTGCCGCCGGATCAGCAGAGCACAATACTGAATCTGTCCGTTGCCGCCCAGCATCCCCGCTATGCCATGACCGCGCTGGCGCTGGGCATGCAGCAGATCTGGGTGAACTATCTCGACCGGCCAATCGGCGAGGCAACGCGAATTCGCATCCAGGCCTCCGACGTATCGCTGGTGCTCGAACAGCCGCAGCAGACCAGCATTCGCAATATTTTGCCGGCGCAGGTGGTGCAGTGCATTGAAACACACGGACAGATTGAAGTGCAGTTGAACCTCAGCGGCCGCACGCTGTGGGCGCGCATCAGTCCGTGGGCCAGAGATGACCTGGGGATTACGCCAGGCCAATGGCTGTATGCGCAGATTAAAAGCGTATCGATTGCCGCCTGATTACAGCAGGTTGCGGTTGATGAAGTCGGCAATACTGTTGCTTTCGTTTTCGCCAATGACCACGTTAGCGCGCGCTTTGACTTCCTCAACCGCATTGCCCATCGCCACGCCGGTTCCGGCGGCCTCCAGCATGCTGAGGTCATTATAGTTATCGCCAAAAGCCACCACGTCCTGCATGGACAGGCCCTGAGCTTCCACCCACTGTGTCAGGCGCTTGCCTTTACTGTTGCCCGCGCGGGCGATATCGACCTGATCGTGCCACGACCATTCGCACTCGAGCCCCAGCTTCTGTCCCACATCAAGGGCAAACTGCTGCAGCTTAGGAATATCTTCATCGGTAAGGGCGAACTTCCACACCGACTGGACGTCGCGGGCGGCCTGCGCCAGCGAATCGACCTGGGTGAATACCGGACGTTGTTCGACGGGCAGCGACTGTGCCCAGCGGGTGGTACGGATAACGTGCCCGGTCGGGCGTTCATAGAGCATGGCGTCATCAACATACATCAGGCCGTGGATATCGTGAGCAGTGAGCATATCGGTCAGGCTCAACGCTTTATCGATCGGCATCGGGTCGGACTGCAGAACCTTTTTTGCCTGATAATCATACAAATAAGTGCCATTACAACAAATTGCAGGTGTATCCAGAGCCAGTGCCTGATAAAAAGGATGGATAGCGACGTGATGTCGGCCAGTGACGACGATCACCTGGAACCCCGCCGCTCTGGCACGGGCCAGGGCTTCCAGCGACGCGGGCAGAATAGTTTTGTTGGAGGTGAGCAGGGTGCCGTCTAAATCCAGTGCAATCACGCGTGATGTCATGTGTTGTTTCCGGTTAATGATGAAAAAATTGCCTGGCATGATGGTACACCGCTATGCCAGCGGGGCAAATTTTTCAGCATCTACCGTTAAAAGAGTCTATACATTGCATCAGCCCAGTAGCTTGATGAATGAAATGTATACGTTTTCCCTGTGCAGTGAGGAAAGGAGCAGTCATGAAACAAACCGTTTATACCGCCAGCCCGGAAAGTCAGCAGATTCATGTCTGGAGTCTCGATCTTGAGGGTAACCTGAAGCTTGTTCAGGTTGTGGATGCCCCAGGTCAGGTTCAGCCGATGGTGGTGAGCCCGAATAAAGAGTATCTCTATGTTGGCGTACGTCCGGAGTTTCGCGTCCTGGCTTACCGCATTGCGCCCGATAACGGCGCGCTGACGTTCGCCGGCGAAGCGGCGCTGCCGGGCAGCCCGACGCATATTTCAACCGATCATCAGGGCCGTTTTGTCTTCAGCGCTTCCTATAACGCCGGCTGCGTGAGTGTCACTCCGCTGAACAATGGCCTGCCGGGTGAAACGGTCGCCGTTGTGGAAGGGCTGGAAGGCTGTCACTCGGCCAATATTTCTCCCGACAACCACACCCTGTGGGTCCCTGCGCTGAAACAGGATCGTATTTGCCTGTTTACCCTTAGCGAGGATGGATTCCTCGCCGCGCAAGAACCGGCGGAAGTGACCACCGTTGAAGGGGCTGGCCCGCGTCACATGGTGTTCCACCCGAATCAACAATACGGCTACTGCGTGAACGAGCTGAACAGTTCCGTTGATGTCTGGGAGCTAAAAGATCCGCATGGCAAAATCGAGTGCGTCCAGACGCTGGATATGATGCCTGACGATTTTACCGGCGTACGCTGGGCGGCGGATATTCATCTGACGCCGGATGGCCGTCATCTGTACGCCTGTGACCGCACTGCCAGCATCATCACCATTTTCAGCGTATCTGAAGATGGCAGCGTGCTGTCCGTTGAAGGGTATCAGCCGAGTGAGGCGCAGCCGCGCGGTTTCAACCTCGATCACAGCGGTAAATATCTGATAGCAGCGGGACAGAAATCACACCATATTGCGGTCTATGAGATCGCTGGTGAGCAGGGGCTGCTGAAAGAGAAAGGGCGCTATGCTGTTGGCCAGGGCCCAATGTGGGTGGTCGTTAACGCTTACTAAGTTGCTGAGATAAACAAACTTCGCTGCAGCGAAGTTTGTTTATCGGTTAGCGCAGCCTGAAGGGCTGGCAAGCAAAGTGCCATTAACCCGATAACGCTGCGCTGAGCGGCGGCGGATCGTTAATCCAGCGCCACCCAGCGTCTGCCAACCAGCACCGTCAGCGCCACTATGGTGCCTATCGCCGCCAGGTGCATGACAAAATCCATTATGTGTAGATGTACCGGATGACAAAACGCCAACAGGCTGACCGCCATGCTGGCAATCCCCAGCCCTGCCATCGCCAGGTTGCGCACCGGATGCAGCGTTCGGGTGCGGCGCAGGCTGGCAATCATCAGCGCCATCATTGGCGTGCTGACCACCAGCAAAAAGGTAAAGCAGGGCGTGCTGTCGTTCTCCGGCACCCGCAGTACCGGATAGGGAATGCTGCTGATACTCAGCCCCAGCCACATCAGCCCAATGGGCAGCAAGGCTTTCCAGCTAAGAGAACGCCGACCGGCAATACTCATCGTGAAAGCGCTACGAATCGCCAGCGCGCCGAGCACAAAAGCCAGCAGCAACTGCACCACCGCCAGGGGGGCACCAGGCTGCGACCAGTCGGTCGGGCTGCGTTGCACCAGGAAACTAGCAGCAACCGCGCACGGCAACGCCACCGCCAGCCAGGTCAGAACCCGCCTGCCGGTTGACGGCAGTCGTTTCACCGGCCGCATATCGCGCCCCAGCTTGTCAATTAACAGGTCATGATCAGTCATGATGAGCTCCAAAACGGCGCAGATTTTTCAGCGCCCGATGCAGCAGCGATTTCACTGCCGCGACACTCAGATTGTTATGCGCAGCGGCTTCCGTCAGGCTCATTTCGCGCAGATGGACGTGCTCCACAATGGCTCGTTGGCGGGAGGGGAGCTGGCGTAAATAGCCTGCCAGCTCCTCCCGACTATCCCGTTTTGGCGGATCCGGTGACGTTGCCGCTTCCGGCAGCGTCTCTTCGGGGATCTCCCACTGCTGATAACGGCCGCGACGGCGCAGCGCATCAATGGCCCGCGCGGAGATAATCGCCATCAGCCAGGGCAAAAAAGGGTAGGTCGGATCGTAGGTATGACGTACCCGATGCACCGTCAGCAGCACATCCTGAATGACATCTTCGACTAACGCGTCGTCGGTGATTCGCTTACGTATCTGCGAACGAATGACCGGCACCAGCGCTTTTAACAGCCGGGTATAGGCGAGCTGATCGCCCGCCTGCGCCTGCTCCATTAGCGCGGGCCAGCGTTCGCGCGCGCTATCGTTTATTTCCATAATCCGCCTTGTTGCGTTTACGCTTTTTTGCCGGTTGCCTGGTTCAGCGCGTTCACGACAATGCCCGGTGTCAGAACCTGCGGCAGCACTTTCGGCGGTCCGCCATCGGCAGGATAGACCACGTACAGCGGCAGACCGCCCTGACCAAATTGATTCAGCGCATCATCGACGTCCGGATTAAATTTAGTCGAGTCTGCCACCATATACAGCGTCCCGGTTTTTACCAGCGCATCTTTTACGGCCTGGGTTGAAAGCGATGTTTTTTCGTTAACCTGGCAGGTGATACACCAGGAGGCGGTGAAGTTAACAAAAATGGCTTTGCCGTGGCCGCGCTGCGCCTCAACGGCCTGCGGTGTCCATTTTTCCGCAGAGGTTCCGGTGGTTGCGACAGCCTGTGCGCCTGGCAGCGCGGAGTCAGCATCAATCAGTCCGGCCAGCGGGGCAATAACCGCGACGGCGAGCACACCGGTGACGGCGAACAGGCCCTTATGCCCTTTGCCCTGAAAGCGTCGTTGCTGGGCGATTCCGTAGATCCAGGCAGCAAAACTCAGCACCACGGAGACCGCCAGTAGCGTAGCCAGCGCGTTGCTGCCGGCCTGCTGCGCCAGCACCCATACCAGCCAGGCGTAAGCACCGAACATCGGAAAGGCCAGCGCACGTTTAAGAAGATCCATCCAGGCGCCAGGGCGAGGAAGGAGAGAAGCCAGCGCCGGAAACAGCGAGACGAGAGTGAACGGAGCGGAAAAGCCGAGTGCGAGGGCAAAAAACACGGCCAGCGCGGTAGCTGGCGGCTGCACTAGCGCATAGCCAATCGCGCTGGCCATAAACGGTGCTGCACACGGGGTTGCAACGACGATCGCCAGCGCGCCGGTCATCGCCGAGCGTAAAAAGGCGCCGCGGCCAATATCCAGTGCGCCGACGCGCTGCGCCGATAGCCCGACCTCGAATACTCCCAGCAGGTTAAGCGCGGCGGCGAGCATCACCAGCGAAAGCAGGGCAATGACCAGCGGCGATTGCAGCTGGAACCCCCAGCCGACAGCGGCGCCGCCAGCGCGGGCTGCCAGCAGAATACCAGCCAGCAGCAGCATGGTGACCAGCACACCAAGTAAAAAAGCCAGCCCTTCGCGACGGGCGCCCACGGGGTTATCCGTATGGCGAAGAAGTCCGAGCGCTTTCAGCGAGATGACCGGAAAAACGCAGGGCATAAAGTTAAGTATGATGCCGCCAATAAAGGCGGCCAGCATGGCGGTGAGCATCGCTGGCCTCTTTGCTTAGTGGGTTTGCGGGTGGGTGGCGTCGTACTGTTTGACGGCGGCCAGGGTTTTCTCAATATGAGTGTCCGGATTTCGGTCGGTGTGGCTGAGTAGAATCGTCCTGTCTGGCGCAATGACGTACGAAGTCCGGTCGGAGACGGTCTTGCCCTTCATCTCCATCAGCGTTTGATACTGCGCGGCCACTTTCGCCCCCGGATCCGCGGCGACGGCGAACTTATCGCGACACTCCAGTTTAGAAAAATCGCTGACCTGGTCGGTGTTACCGGCAGTGACGCCGATGACGGTGGCGCCCATTTTGTTAAATTCATCGGTGGCTTCGGCAAAATCGTGGGCCTCAATGGTGCAGCCTGCGGTAAATGCCGCCGGGAAGAAATAGAGCACCACTGGCCCCTTTTGCAACGCCTGCTGCAAAGAGAAGGTAATCGGTTTACCGGCTAAGGCACCCTGCAACTCGAAAACGGGGGCCTTCGCGCCGACGGGCAGTGCCGCTCCGACGTTAAAGGCGGTGGCGGACAGGCCAAGCGCGACGGTCAGGGTCAAAGAACGAGCAAGGTTTTTCATCAGTTTCATTATGAGCTCCAGCAATGTCAGGGCGTTCTGGTCAGGTGACTCTGCTATACAGTTCGCCGGAGTGAGAAAGAAAGTTTCGCCGGGTGAAAAATATTTAGCGGTCAGGCGCGATGGCCGGCGGCAATCCTCAACGAGGCGGAATAAAATATCGCCCCGAAGGGTGACGAGCCTAGGACAGTACGCTCTGCAATTCGCGGGCGTTAGCGTGCAATTGTGCATCAGGATTGCGGCCAATCAGCACGAACTGATATCCGTTAGCGTGCCACCAGGCGAGGTTCATGCCGTGCCGCCGTTCAGCGTTTATCCTCGTATCGTTTTGCTGGCGAGCCGGAGAGATGCACAGCGCCATCGGTCCATACGCCGCGTGAATCCAGGCGATCTGCGCAATGGTTGTGCGCTCGTAGCGCAGTATGCGCACCATTTTTAGCTCGGCGCCCGGCAGCGCCAACTGCTGCGGGTTGAGCGCTAAACCAATATCTTCGGCGGTGCGCGTCAGACCGCGCTGTAATATCGCCGGTGAACTGTCCATATCGAGCAGGGTTTCCGCGCTATAGAGCGACATGTAACGGGCTTCAAGGTCGCGAATGTTCTCGCTTTCATCAGTCTCGTTGGCCTCGGGGTGGGCCAGATAGCCTAAGCTGCTGCCGAGCAGTAAAAAAGTGAGCGAGGCGGCAATCATGGCACGGCGGCTAAAAGCCGGAGCGCGTGCAGGGCTGTCCGGTGCGGGCATTGCTGCCAGATGAGCATCAAGCTGGCTCTGCATGCGCGCGACGGGAGCCTGTTCCAGCAGCGGGGCAAACGCCTGCTGATAATTCTGCGGGATGTTCTTCAGTTCGGCGGTGCGTGCGGCCAACTGCCGATCCTCTCTGAAGGCGGCTTCAAAGCGGCGGGCGTCGGGATCGCTCATTTCGCCGTCCAGCCAGGCAATAATGGCCTCATCGCTATAAGGGGGAGTAAAAAAGGATGATTTCACGAGCGTTTCTCCCTCGCTAAAGAGGCGGCGCCTGACGTTTTTGCCAGCGTCGATCGTGCCGCCGCCAGCCGGCTCATCACCGTACCGATGGGGACCGATAGCGTGTCGGCCGCCTCCTGATAGGTAAAACCTTCAACATAAACTAAAAATACCGCGTTGCGCTGGGCTTCCGGCAGGGCGCTGACCTGGCGCATAAGCCGCCGATACTGGCGATGATCTTCATTCATTTCGTGGTCGTCGGCAGCGAGCTGCGGGTCGTTTTCGACGAAGCCTTGCCCGATTCGGACGCGGCGCGCCCGCAGTTCGGAAATCCAGATAGAGTGAAGAATAGTGAACAGCCATCGGTCGATGCGGGTACCCGGCGTAAACTGCGCGCTCCGTTCGAGCGCGCGAACGCAGGTTGACTGAACCAGTTCTTCGGCAATATCGCGATTGTGCGACAGAACCAGCCCGTAGCGCCAAAGACGGGCCAGATGTGCGGTAAGCTGTGAACGAACGTCGCTGGCTGTAATTTTTTTACCCTCGCGATGACTTTCAGGATTCCGGGTGTCCGTTAATTGCAGCCTGCAAATCGCGATACTCCTCGCAGCGTTGACCGCAAATCCCGGAAATCACTTTGAGCTGTTCCTGCGCCAGATCCCGGCGGCCTTTTACCATCCACGCTTCGCCAAGATACTCACGCGCTTTGGCGTAGTCGGGCTTCAGCGCCAGCGCACGCTGGTAATAACCAATCCCTTCATCCGTACGTCCGAGCTTACGGGTGGCATAGCCGCGGTAGTTCCAGGCTTCAGCAGTATTGCCATTTTTCAGCGAATCCAGCAGATTCAGCGCCGCCTGATATTGCCCTTTTTTCGCCAGATGATAGGCATAGTTGGTTTTATCCTGATCGCTAAGATTGCTGGTTTTATCCGGGACGCACTGTTTGCTGACGCTGTCATAAACCTGCCCGCTGGGGCAGTCCGGCGTTTTACTCTGGGTACTGTTATCACCCATGGCGAATGACGGCGATGCATAAAACAAACATAGCAGTGTGGGGACCATTAAGCGGCGCGAAGCCGGCAGAATCGATGAGATAAGGGTGTTCATTTTTCGTCTCCATAAGCCGCGATGCGGGTAACCCGGCGGCATCCCGTCTCAGGGTGAACCGCGCCGGAAGGGGGTTGTGTTCTGACAGTGAGTAAACGCATCAGCGGGGATTTTTATTCGCCGGAAAACGCTGTTTTTTTGCACGCGCAAGAAAAGCCGCCGCGGTAGCGATGAACTGAGGAGCGGGACGGAGAAAAAAGCAGAAGAGAAAGTGGTGAAAGAGAAAGTTGCTAAGAAAAAGAGCGCAAGAAAAAAGGGGAGACACGCTCCCCCTTGCTAAGATTTATTGCTTCGGTTCTGCGACAATCACACTGCCCACGCCGCGGTTATTGTATTCCCACATGCGGTTGAAGCTGCTGTCGTTGAGATTACGCTGCGGCACGCCTTTCGCGTCCACTGCGCCGGTGTTGCCGCTGAACGCGCGATTAGAAATTGCCGCGTCGGCCCACGGCTTCGCCACATTGAAGCCTTCGTTAATGACGCTGTCGCGGATAACAACCTGGCCATTGGTGTTGTTATCGATGTCCAGAGACCGGCCCAACTGAGCGACCCCGTTGCCGGAGGCGGTAAAGCGACTGTTCACTGCCAGGAAGCCGTAGGTGACGCTTTTTAACGTTGCCGGCGCAAAGACGTAGGCTTCTTTCTGCGTGCGCGAATTCACGACGCGGAAATCGGTGTTATCAAACACCACGGCACCGCGGCCGGAAACGATATCAACATCGCCTTCAATGTAACTGTTGCTCACCAGGGTGCGGGTCTGACGATCGTTTTGCAGACGGTTCTGCACGCCGCTGTTGGTGACGAAGAAGGTGTTCTGGCGACCCAGAATGTTGACGTTGTTAATCTGCACCTGGTCACCATCGCTGCGCAATGCAACGGCCTGGTGAGTCCCGGCATCCACGCTGTCGCCCAGGTTGTTGGCGATGGTCAGGTTCTGTAGCTGCAGGCCTGTGTTCTGTGACCAGAATACCGCTGAACACATCACGCCGACGGTGGCGGCGCGTTTGCTCTCGCAACTGTCAAACATATACCACGCCGGTTTACCTGGCATATATTTGCCGGCCGGGTTGACCAGGTGGCGCCAGGTGTTCACGTCCATTTCCGAGTCAATGGCCTGGCTGATTTTCACATCCAGCGGTTTCTCGCCGGTACCGTACAACGTCAGCGCTCCGGGGGCTGCAGGGACATACACAGTACCCGTATATTCGCCCGGCATAATCGCAATAAACTGACGACGACTGGAGTGGCGGGCGATAGCTGCATCAACTGCGGCCTGAATAGTGGTATGGGTCACGCCCTGGGCGCCCGCCGGGCCGACGACGAAGTCAGGCTGAGACGGTATGCTGATGGCCGCCGGGGCCCACGCCGAGGCATTGGGATCCAGGGACTGGAAATAGCTTGCCGGAGTGAAATTCTTCGCTTCATCAGCGGTTAACACAGGGCGAGAGGCGGTGCCCGGCGCAATCTGCGTCGAGGGCTGTTGATCGGCAGGGGTTGAGCTACAGGCGGATAATGTCACGCCAAAAGCCAGTGCCAGCGTCAGGCGAGAAACTGAGAATGTGTTCATGTTGCTCCGGGCAAGAATCAATTAACAAAAGACCTGTCATTCTTCTGGCTGCCTTTCTGTTGGCGTATTTGTTGATTTCCGCCGCAAAGCAACCCGAATGATTTGGGGAGGGCATTATACGAAAAACATGCAAGCGGCGTCATGCCGGCAAGGAATGAATTACGCGTATAACGTCCTTTAAAACCTGCTTTTTATACTAAGTTGAGTGAAACGGGAAGACGCTGTGTGAAAAAGTTAGCGTAAACGGGCCAGAAGGCCGGCGCCTCGTTCGCGTCTGGTCACAAAAAAATAACAATTCCCTCTGCTTTTATTGACATTGCGCGTGGAATGAAAATAAATGTCTATACAACCCATGACAAGCTGACTGGTATGACTGAAGCCACCTCCGATCGCGTTATCTGGCGAAATGCCCGCCTCGCCACTCTGAACCCTCATGATTCGCAACCTTACGGTCTGCGGGATCGTCATGCGCTGCTGGTGTGCAATGGTCGGATTGACGCCATTGTGCCTGAAAACGATGCCCCGGCCGGGCGGAGCATTGACCTTGGCGGCAGGCTGTTGACGCCGGGGCTGATTGATTGCCATACCCACCTGGTCTTCGGCGGCAGCCGGGCGCAGGAGTGGGAACAGCGTCTGAACGGTGTCTCCTACCAGACGATCAGCGCCAATGGCGGTGGCATTAACTCAACGGTGCGCGCCACCCGTGAAAGCAGCGAAACGCAACTGTTAGCGCTGGCCCAGCAGCGACTGGATCGTCTGCTTCGCGAAGGGGTGACCACGCTGGAAATTAAATCCGGCTACGGGCTGGATCTGGCAAACGAACGCAAAATGCTGCGGGTGGCGCGTCGTCTGGCGGAGAACAATGCGGTCGAGCTGTCGCCGACGCTGCTCTCCGCTCACGCCACGCCGCCGGAATATAAAAACGATCCGGACGCTTATATTACGCTGGTGTGTGAAACCCTGCTGCCGACGCTATGGGAAGAGGGGCTGTTTGAAAGTGTCGATGTTTTCTGCGAAAACGTTGGCTTCAGCCCGCAGCAGACCGAACGCGTGTTTCAGGCCGCACAGGCTCGCGGTATTCCGGTCAGAGGGCACGTTGAACAGCTCTCTTCGCTGGGTGGCGCGCAGCTGGTGAGCCGTTATCAGGGGCTCTCGGCCGATCATATCGAATATTTAACTGAAGAGGGGGTAGCGGCGATGAGCCGCAGCGCGACAGTAGCGGTGCTGCTGCCCGGCGCGTTCTATTTCCTCAATGAAACCCGTAAACCGCCGGTCGAGCTGTTGCGTCAGTATAAGGTGCCGATGGCGGTGGCGACGGACTACAACCCGGGTACCAGCCCGTTTGCCAGCCTGCATCTGGCGATGAACATGGCCTGCGTCAAGTTTGGTTTAACCCCGGAAGAGGCGTGGGCGGGCGTGACGCGACATGCCGCGCAGGCGCTGGGGCGGCAGAATAGTCACGGCCAGCTGGCGGCGGGGTTTGTTGCCGATTTTGCTATCTGGGATGCGGAACATCCGGTTGAAATGGTCTATGAACCGGGACGTAACCCGCTCTGGCATCGCGTTGTGCGAGGCGAAATGCAATGACATTGCGGCAACGGGCCTCCGCCGACAGCCGGGCGTGACGACAGCGCGGCCCGTCGGGCATAGCCGATCGCCCATTGGTGGTGTCGACGATTCAGTATATTCTGACTGTTGCCGCCCATTGAGCATAAGGAAAGCCAGGCTATGTTTTCACCGCGACCCCGAACCGCGCCTGCCCCGTTTTATGAAAAGGTGAAGCAGTCTCAGCGACAAAATTCAGCGCGGCGTCTGGCGTCCTCACGACCGTATTCCTTCAGAGATGGCGCTGGTGGCCCAGTTTGGTTTCAGTCGCATGACCATCAATCGGGCGCTACGTGAACTCACGGATGAAGGGTGACTGGTACGTTTGCAGGGCGTGGGCACCTTTGTGGCGGAGCCGAAAGGGCAGTCGGCGCTGTTCGACGTTCGTAGCATCGCCGACGAGATTACCTCCCGTCGACATCAGCACCGCTGCGAGGTCGTGCTGCTGGAAGAGACTGAAGCCGACCTTATCCAGTCGGCGGCATTGAATGTTGCCGAAGGGACGCGGATTTTTCACTCCTTGATGGTGCATTTTGAAAACGATATTGCGGTACAGATTGAAGACCGCTGCGTCAATGCGGCGGTGGTGCCGGCATATTTAGAGCAGGACTATACCGTCACCACGCCGCATGATTATCTGTCGCTGATTGCGCCGTTAACCGAAGGCGAACACATCGTCGAAGCGGTACAGGCCAGCGCCAAAGAGTGCGAGCTGCTGCATATCCCTGCCCACGATCCTTGCCTGCTGATTCGGCGCCGTACCTGGTCAACCACGCATATTGTCTCCCACGCCCGCCTTCTGTTCCCGGGTCGCCGCTACCGGCTGCAGGGCCATTTCACTTCCTGATGATCGCCGCGTCGGCAAAAGCGTGATTGCTGACGCAATATAATAAAATTGTATCATCTCTGTTAAAACCTGACTTGCGTACAGTTGTATAGACAAGTATATGTATCTACGTAAACAACGTTAATTGTCAGGAGAAACCCCGATGTCGCAAAGCAAATATCGCCAGCAAGACGTACGTGCACCGCGAGGTACGACGTTGCATGCTAAGAGCTGGTTGACCGAAGCACCGCTGCGTATGTTAATGAACAACCTCGATCCCGAGGTTGCCGAGAACCCACATGAGTTGGTGGTCTACGGCGGTATTGGACGCGCGGCGCGTAACTGGGAATGCTATGACGCTATCGTGAAGGCGCTGAAAAACCTGGAAAGCGATGAGACGCTGCTGGTGCAGTCCGGTAAACCGGTTGGCGTATTTAAAACCCACGAAAATTCACCACGCGTGCTGATTGCCAACTCCAACCTGGTTCCGCACTGGGCGACCTGGGAACATTTCAACGAGCTGGACGCAAAAGGTCTGGCGATGTACGGCCAGATGACTGCGGGCAGTTGGATCTATATCGGTAGTCAGGGCATCGTGCAGGGCACCTATGAAACGTTCGTGGAAGCCGGACGTCAGCACTATCAGGGCAGCCTGAAGGGGCGCTGGGTATTAACCGCTGGTCTGGGCGGTATGGGCGGCGCACAGCCGCTGGCGG
Organism: Raoultella sp.; assembly: GCF_039594335.1. Classification (NCBI taxonomy): domain Bacteria; kingdom Pseudomonadati; phylum Pseudomonadota; class Gammaproteobacteria; order Enterobacterales; family Enterobacteriaceae; genus Klebsiella; species Raoultella sp. The sequence continues at coordinate 43,886 of NZ_JBCNNS010000006.1, read as the reverse complement.
CGACGCTGGCAGGCGCCTGCTCGCTGAACATCGAATGCCAGCAGAGCCGTATCGATTTCCGTCTGCGTACCCGCTACGTTGACGAGCAGGCAACCTCGCTGGATGACGCGCTGGCGCGGATCAAAAAATATACCGCGGAGGGCCGGGCTATTTCTATCGCGCTGTGCGGTAACGCCGCCGATATCGTGCCGGAGATGGTGAAACGCGGTGTGCGCCCGGATATGGTCACCGACCAGACCAGCGCCCACGATCCGCTGCATGGCTATCTGCCGAAAGGCTGGACCTGGGAAGAGTATCAGCAGAAAGCTGAATCGGACCCACAGGGCACCATTCTGGCGGCGAAACGCTCGATGGCCTATCACGTTCAGGCAATGCTGGCCTTCAACGAAATGGGCGTACCGACCTTCGACTACGGCAACAATATCCGCCAGATGGCGCAGGAGATGGGCGTCGACAACGCGTTCGACTTCCCTGGTTTTGTCCCGGCCTATATTCGCCCGCTGTTCTGCCGCGGTATCGGTCCGTTCCGCTGGGTTGCCCTCTCCGGCGATCCGCAGGATATCTACAAAACCGACGCTAAAGTGAAAGAGATCATCAAAGATGATAAGCATCTGCACCACTGGCTGGATATGGCGCGTGAGCGTATTAGCTTCCAGGGGCTGCCGGCACGTATTTGCTGGGTGGGACTGGAGTGGCGCCAGAAACTGGGGTTGGCTTTTAACGAAATGGTCCGCAGCGGTGAAGTGTCTGCGCCGATCGTCATTGGTCGTGACCACCTTGACTCCGGCTCGGTTGCCAGCCCGAACCGCGAAACCGAATCCATGCGCGACGGTTCCGATGCGGTATCCGACTGGCCGCTGCTGAACGCCTTGCTGAATACCGCCAGCGGCGCGACCTGGGTGTCACTGCATCACGGCGGTGGCGTCGGGATGGGCTTCTCGCAGCACTCCGGGATGGTTATCGTCTGTGACGGTACCGACGAAGCGGCCGCGCGTATTGCCCGCGTGCTGCATAACGATCCGGCAACCGGGGTGATGCGTCACGCCGACGCGGGTTACGATATCGCGATTGAGTGCGCGGCGGAACAAGGACTCAATCTTCCTATGGTGGCAGCAACACAGGGGCAACGCTGAAATGAAAAACTTAACTCTGATTCCAGGTCAGCTGAGTCTGGTGCAGCTACGCGAGGTGTTCCAGCAGCCGCTGACGATCACCCTTGACGAGCAGGCTTTTGCCGCCATTAACGAGAGCGTCGCCTGCGTCAACGCCATTCTGGCCGAAGGACGTACCGCTTACGGCATTAACACCGGTTTTGGCCTGCTGGCGTCAACACGGATCTCCACGGACGATCTGGAAAATCTGCAGCGTTCTCTGGTGCTGTCGCATGCGGCAGGCATTGGTGAACCGCTGGACGATGCCATGGCGCGTCTGATTATGGTGCTGAAGATTAACAGCCTTTCCCGCGGTTTCTCCGGGATTCGTCTGAGCGTCATTCAGGCGCTGATTCAACTGGTAAATAAAGGCGTCACGCCGTGGATCCCGGCGAAAGGTTCCGTCGGCGCATCCGGTGACCTGGCGCCGCTGGCGCACATGTCCCTGACGTTGCTGGGTGAGGGCAAAGCCCGCGTCGACGGCGAATGGATGCCAGCGCTGCAGGCGCTGCAAAAAGTGGGTCTGCAGCCGATTACACTGGCGGCGAAAGAGGGGCTGGCGCTGCTGAACGGTACTCAGGCATCGACGGCGTTTGCGCTTCGTGGCCTGTTTGACGCAGAAGATCTGTTTGCTTCCGCGGTCGTATGCGGCGCGCTCACAACCGAAGCGGCGCTGGGGTCGCGTCGTCCGTTTGACTCGCGTATTCACGAGGCTCGCGGCCAGCGCGGACAGATCGACGCCGCGGCGCTGTACCGCCATGTGCTGACCGACAGCAGCGAGATTTCTCAGTCGCATCACAACTGCACTAAAGTACAGGATCCGTACTCTCTTCGCTGTCAGCCACAGGTGATGGGCGCCTGTCTGACTCAGATTCGCCAGGCCGCCGAAGTCCTGCTGATTGAGGCTAACGCGGTGTCGGATAACCCGCTGGTCTTTGCCGCCGAGAATGAAGTTATCTCCGGCGGTAACTTCCACGCCGAACCGGTGGCGATGGCGGCGGATAATATTGCGCTGGCGATTGCTGAAATCGGTTCGCTGTCTGAACGTCGTATTGCGCTGATGATGGACAGCCATATGTCGCAGTTGCCGCCTTTCCTCGTGAAAAACGGCGGCGTCAATTCCGGCTTTATGATTGCTCAGGTGACCGCTGCGGCGTTAGCCAGCGAGAACAAAGCGCTGGCGCACCCGCACAGCGTTGACAGCCTGCCGACGTCGGCAAACCAGGAAGATCATGTCTCGATGGCGCCAGCAGCCGGTCGCCGCCTGTGGGCGATGGCGGAAAACACTCGCGGCGTGCTGGCGGTGGAGTGGCTGGCCGCCGTCCAGGGGCTGGATATGCGCGAAGGGCTGGCCAGCAGCCCACTGCTGGAAGAGGCGCGTCATCTGCTGCGCAAGCGGGTTTCGCATTACACCCAGGATCGCTTTTTCGCCCCGGATATCGATAACGCTATTGAACTTCTGGCGGCACGCCGCCTGACACGACTGCTCCCTGCCGTCATCTGACCCTCGTTGTTTTCTGTACCCGTGTCGGGGGGATAGCCTCCCCCCGGCCGCCCTACACGCATATTTGTCGTCATACAAAAATTATCAGGACACTTGCATATGCAACAACAACCACAATCGCCACAAAAGCCCCACCTGCTGCGCGGGCTGAATGCCCGACATATTCGCTTCATCGCGCTCGGTTCCGCCATCGGTACCGGGTTGTTTTATGGTTCTGCCGCCGCCATTAAGGCTGCGGGACCGGCGGTTCTGCTGGCCTATCTGATCGGCGGCGCGGCGGTATTTATCGTCATGCGCGTGCTGGGCGAAATGGCGGTACGCAACCCCGTTTCCGGCTCTTTTGGCAGCTATGCCCGTCAGTATCTTGGGCCGCTGGCCGGGTTTATTACCGGCTGGACCTATACCTTCGAGATGGTGATTGTCGCTCTGGCGGATGTCACCGCGTTTGGTATCTATATGGGGCTCTGGTACCCCGACGTACCGCGCTGGATTTGGGTACTGAGCATTATCTTCTTCATCGGCGCGATGAACTTGTGTCACGTGCGCATTTTCGGCGAGATGGAGTTCTGGCTGTCGTTGATTAAAGTGGTGGCGATTATTGCGATGATCGTTGCTGGCGGCAGCATCATCTTCTTCGGCTTTGGTCATACATTCCCGGCGACAGGGCTGGAAAACCTGTGGAGCCACGGCGGTTTCGCACCGAACGGCTGGCAGGGGATTATTGCTTCGTTGGGGATTGTGATGTTTGCCTTTGGTGGGGTTGAAATTATCGGCGTCACCGCGGCGGAAGCGCAGGATCCTAAGAAAGTGATTCCGCAGGCGATTAACACCATCCCGCTGCGCATCGTGCTGTTCTATGTCTGCACGCTGGCGGTCCTGATGGCCATTTTCCCATGGAATAGCTTTGGCGAGCAGGGCAGCCCGTTCGTACTCATTTTTAGCGGCCTGGGGATTCCGGCGGCGGCGACGATCCTTAACATCATCGTGATCAGCGCCAGTATTTCGGCTATCAACAGCGATATTTTTGGCGCCGGTCGCATGATGTATGGCATGGCAAAAGAGGGGATGGCGCCTGAAAGCTTCCAGCGAATTGCCAGCAATGGCGTACCGTGGATGACGGTTGTCGTGATGGGCGTGGCGCTGCTGTTGGCGGTGGTGTTGAACTATCTGATGCCGGAACAGGTCTTTGTGCTGATTGCTTCCCTGGCGGCATTTGCGACGGTATGGGTCTGGCTGATGATCCTGCTGGCTCATTTCGCCATGCGTCGCGGTTTGTCGGCAGAAGAGCGTCGCCAGATTGAGTTCCCCGTGCCATTCTGGCCGCTAGCGCCGCTGCTGACCCTGCTGTTTATGGGGCTGGTGATTGCGGTGCTGGGGATGGTGGAAGAGACGCGAATGGCGCTGATAGCCGGTCTGGTCTGGCTCGGGCTGCTGACGATTATCTGGTACGCGAAAGTCAAAAAAACCATGCGGATGCCGGTGGCTGAGTCGTCATCTTCGCGCTGAGTGCGTTCCCGGTGGCGCTGCGCTTACCGGGGCTACAAGGTGCGCTCAGGCAGCCCGGGTAAGGCGTAAGCCGCGACCCGGGAGGCTTCCCCGGTGGCGCTGCGCTTACCGGAGCTACGAGGTGCGCTCAGGTAGCCCGGGTAAGGCGTAAGCCGCGACCCGGGGAGGGAGTGACAAGAGAAGGTTAGATAAACAGGGCGGTGATGGATGCGCTGCCCAACGCATGAAAATGGACGTTAAAACCGACCATCGCGCCGCTTGCCCCCTCATCGACATCAATCTTGTCGACATCCAGCGCATGCACCGTAAAGATGTAGCGATGGCTTTCCCCTTTTGGCGGCGCTGCACCGCCGTAGCCGGGCAGGCCGAAATCGGTGCGGGTCTGGATTGCGCTGGCCGGCAGCGGGGCCAGACCGGAACCGGCGCCCTGCGGCAGTTCGCGCGTTTCCGCCGGCAGATTGGCGACCAGCCAGTGCCACCAGCCGGAGCCGGTGGGCGCGTCGGGATCGTAACAGGTCACCACAAAGCTTTTCGTCCCGTCAGGCACCTCACTCCACGCCAGATGCGGCGAGATATTCTCACCATCGTAGCCCATGCCGTTAAAAACATGGCGGTGAGGCAATGTCCCGCCATCCTGCAGATCGTCACTGATTAAGTTCATGCCGTCTCGTCTCCTCTGGGATAATCGACTGATTAACAAAGAAGTATAGTCCTGTTGACGGTCAGTTTCCGCTGCTTATTCGCGAAAAAATGTTTCGTTCATCACCGCCGTGTTAACCGCCTGGGTCAGGCGCGTCAGCTGCCGCGGGGTAATCACGTACGGCGGCATCAGGTAAATCAGGCGGCCGAACGGGCGAATCCATACGCCTTGTTCGACGAAGAAGCGCTGCAGCGCCGCCATATTGACCGGGCGGCACGTTTCCACCACGCCGATGGCGCCCAGCACGCGGACATCGGCGACCTGCGGAGATTCACGTGCCGGAGCCAGCTCGACGTTAAGCTGCGCTTCAATCGCGGCGACCTGGTCTTGCCATTCACCGCTTTCCAGCAGACGCAGGCTTTCTGCCGCCACCGCGCAGGCCAAAGGGTTGCCCATAAAGGTCGGGCCGTGCATAAAGCAGCCTGCTTCACCGTTACTGATGGTCTCTGCAATCGGCCGGGTGGTGAGGGTCGCCGACAGCGTCATGGTTCCGCCGGTCAGCGCTTTACCGAGACACAAAATATCCGGGGCGATACCCGCGTGTTCGCAGGCAAACAGCTTGCCGGTCCGGCCAAATCCGGTGGCAATCTCATCGGCAATCAGCAGAATGCCCTCACGGTCGCACATCTTGCGAATGCGCTTCAGCCATTCAGGATGATACATCCTCATGCCGCCTGCACCCTGCACTACCGGCTCGAGGATTACCGCCGCGATCTCATGCCGATGGGCCGCCATCAGGCGGGCAAACGGCACCATATCCCGTTCATCCCACGCGCCGCCAAAGCGGCTTTGCGGCGCCGGGGCGAACAGGTTATCCGGCAAATAGTCCTGCCATAGACTGTGCATGGAGTTATCCGGATCGCAGACCGACATCGCGCCAAAGGTATCGCCGTGGTAGCCGTTGCGGAAGGTGAGAAAACGCCGACGCGCTTCGCCTTTTGCCTGCCAGTACTGCAGGGCCATTTTCATGGCCACTTCGACCGCGACCGAGCCGGAGTCGGCGAGGAATACGCACTCCAACGCTTGCGGGGTCATCGCCACCAGCTGACGACATAGCGCCACCGCCGAAGGGTGGGTGATACCGCCAAACATCACGTGTGACATCTGGTCAATCTGCGCTTTCATCGCGGCGTTTAACCGCGGGTGATTGTAGCCGTGGATTGCCGCCCACCATGAAGACATTCCGTCAATCAGCCGTTCGCCACTGGCGAGAGACAGCTCGCAGCCGTGGGCGGCAACCACCGGATACACCGGCAGAGGAGAGGTCATGGAAGTGTAGGGGTGCCAAATGTGGTGCCGATCGAAGGCGAGATCGTCCGTTGTCATAAGTGACTTGTAAACCATTTTTAAAACATTTAAGTTTACGAGTATAAACCGAACCGACAATTAACAAAACCCTTTGGAGAGGCCAATGGCTCACCACGCACGCTGGACAATGTCGCAAGTTACTGAGTTGTTTAATAAACCATTGTTAGATCTGCTGTTCGAAGCGCAGCAGACGCACCGCCAGCACTTCGATCCGCGTCAGGTCCAGGTCAGCACGCTGCTGTCGATCAAAACCGGCGCCTGCCCGGAGGATTGTAAATATTGCCCGCAAAGCGCGCGCTACAAAACCGGTCTCGAATCGGAGCGTCTGATGGAAGTAGAGCAGGTGCTGGAGTCCGCGCGCCAGGCAAAAAATGCCGGTTCAACGCGCTTCTGCATGGGGGCCGCGTGGAAGAACCCTCACGATCGCGATATGCCGTATCTGGAGCAAATGGTCAAAGGCGTCAAAGCGCTGGGGCTCGAATCCTGCATGACGCTCGGTACCTTGACCGACACCCAGGCGCAGCGCCTCGCGGGAGCAGGGCTGGACTACTACAACCACAACCTCGATACCTCGCCGGAATTCTACGGCAATATTATTACCACCCGTACCTATCAGGAGCGCCTGGACACCCTCGACAAAGTGCGTGACGCGGGAATTAAGGTGTGTTCTGGCGGGATCGTCGGCTTAGGCGAAACCGAGAAAGATCGCGCCGGCTTGCTGCTGCAGCTGGCTAATCTGCCGACACCGCCGGAGAGCGTGCCCATCAACATGCTGGTTAAGGTGAAGGGCACGCCGCTGGCCGATAACGACGATGTCGATGCTTTTGATTTTATCCGCACCATTGCGGTGGCGCGCATCATGATGCCGACCTCGTATGTGCGTCTTTCCGCCGGCCGCGAGCAGATGAACGAACAGACTCAGGCGATGTGTTTTATGGCCGGGGCGAACTCGATTTTCTACGGCTGCAAACTGCTGACCACGCCGAACCCGGAAGAGGACAAAGACCTGCAGCTGTTCCGTAAGCTGGGGCTTAACCCGCAGCAGACGACGGTGCTGGAAGGGGATAACGAGCAGCAACAACGGTTGGAGCAGGCACTGCGAACCCCGGATACTGAGGAATATTACAACGCGGCGGCGATATGAGCTGGTCGCAACGAATCGACCAGGCGCTGAACGAGCGGTGGGAGGCGGCGGCATTTCGCCGCCGCCTGCCTGTGGCGCAGGGGGCCGGGCGTTGGCTTATTCGTGAGGATCGGCGCTGGCTGAATTTCTCCAGCAACGATTATCTTGGACTGAGCCAGCACCCGCAGATTATCGCTGCCTGGCAGCAGGGGGCGGCGCGTTACGGCGTAGGCTCCGGCGGCTCTGGTCACGTCAGCGGTTACAGTGAAGCACATCATGAACTGGAAGAGTGCCTGGCGGACTGGCTGGGATATCCGCGTGCGCTGCTGTTTATTTCCGGGTTTGCGGCCAACCAGGCGGTGATTGCTGCACTGCTCGCAAAGGACGATCGCATCGTCGCGGACCGGCTGAGTCACGCTTCGTTGCTTGAGGCGGCTAGCCTGAGCCCGGCGCAGCTCAGACGCTTTGCGCATAATAACCTGCAGCAGTTGAACACCCTGCTGACCAAACCGCTGGTGGGTCAGCAACTGGTGGTGACGGAAGGGGTCTTTAGCATGGATGGCGACAGTGCCCCGCTCAGCGCCATCTTCCGAACCTCCCGGGCAGCCGATGGCTGGCTGCTGGTGGATGATGCACACGGCATTGGCGTAGTGGGCGAAGAGGGGCGCGGTAGCTGCCATGCGCAGAACGTCCGGCCTGAGCTGCTGGTGGTGACCTTTGGTAAAGCTTTTGGCGTCAGCGGCGCGGCGGTTCTGTGCGACGAGGCGCTGGCGGACTATCTGCTGCAGTTTGCCCGACATCTGATTTACAGCACCGCCATGCCGCCGGCCCAGGCGGTTGCGCTGAGCGCCGCGTTGGCGGTGATCCGCAGCGATGACGGCCAGCAGCGGCGGGAAACACTGACCAGCCGCGTGGCGCAATTCCGCGACGGTATGGCAGGCTTTCCGGGGGAACTGAGCACCTCGACCAGCGCGATTCAGCCGCTGATCGTCGGCGACAATACGCGGGCGTTACGGCTGGCGACGCGCTTGCGCGAGCAGGGCTGTTGGGCAACGGCTATTCGTCCGCCCACGGTGCCAGCAGGCAGCGCTCGACTGCGCTTGACGCTGACCGCGGCCCATGAGCCGACCGATATCACCCGTCTGCTGGAGGTGCTGCATGGCGTCGGTGAATAAACAGGCGGTGGCCGCGGCCTTTGGTCGGGCAGCCAGCCACTATTCGCAACACGACGCGCTGCAGCGTTACAGTGCCGAACTGTTGCTGCGTCAGCTCCATGGCCGCACCTTTTCAGCGGTGCTGGACGCTGGCTGCGGACCCGGCAGCATGAGCCGCTACTGGCACAATGTCGGCAGTCATGTGACGGCGCTGGATCTGTCCGTTGAGATGTTGGCCCAGGCGCAGCGCAACGAATGCGCACATCGTTATCTGGAAGGAGATATTGAGTCGCTGCCGCTGGCCGATGCCTGCGTCGATCTGGCGTGGAGCAATCTGGCGGTTCAGTGGTGCGAGAGTCTGGCTGGCGCGCTCGATGAACTGTGTCGGGTGGTGCGTCCGGGCGGTCAGGTGGCGTTCACCACCTTGCTGGCCGACTCGCTTCCCGAGCTGAATCAGGCCTGGCGCGCCATCGATGCGCATCCCCATGCCAACCGTTTTCTCAGCGAGCAGGTGGTGCGCGAGGCGCTGGCCGGGCGGCGAGCCGTTGGCGCGGTTCACGCTGTCAGTCTGCCGTTTGCCGATGCCCTGAGCGCGATGCGCTCGCTCAAAGGGATTGGGGCAACGCATTTGCATCAGGGGCGCAGCGCGGCGCCGTTGAGCCGGGGAAAACTGCGTCAGCTGCAGCTTGCCTGGCCAAAACAGCAGGGCCAGTACCCGCTGACGTACCATCTTTTTACAGGAGTCATTGAGCGTGACTAAACGTTTTTTCGTTACCGGAACCGACACTGAAGTCGGTAAGACTGTCACTAGCTGCGCCTTGTTGCAGGCGGCAAGGCTGTCGGGCCTGAAGAGCGCGGGCTATAAACCGGTGGCTTCCGGGAGTGAGTTGACGGCGCACGGACTGCGTAACGATGATGCGCTGGCGCTCCAGCGCAATAGCGGTGTGGCGCTGAGCTATGCGCAGGTCAACCCCTTTACCTTCGCCGAACCGACTTCACCGCATATTGTGAGCGCGGAGGAAGGGCGGCCGATTACCGGCGATGCGCTCTCTGCCGGGCTGCATGAACTGGAGACGCTGGCGGAATGGGTGCTGGTTGAGGGGGCGGGGGGCTGGTTTACGCCGCTATCCGCAACGCTGAGTTTTGCCGATTGGGTACGCGACGAACAGCTGCCTGTCATTTTGGTGGTCGGTATTAAACTGGGCTGCATCAACCACGCGCTGCTGACGGCCCTGGCGGTACGTCAGGCCGGTCTGCCGCTGGTGGGCTGGATTGCAAACGATATCCAGCCGCCGGGTAAACGCCATGCAGAATATCTGGCGACCCTCAACGATCGGCTTGCAGCGCCGTTGCTGGGCGAGATCCCGTGGCTGGCGGACGCGTCTCAGCGCGAGGATCTCGGCCAGTATCTGGACCTCAGCGCGCTGGATCGGGCGTCATCCACTGTGCCAGCAGCGGTTCATCCAGCTGGATAACGCGGCCTTGCGCCACGTTGCGCCCGCGATGCAGCAGAAAAAAACGGTCCGCCACCCGGCGAATAAACGGCAGGTGCTGTTCCGCAAGCAGCACCGTTAAACCGATGTCGCGGTTCAGTCGCACCAGCAGGTCGCCAAGCTTATGCAGGAAGTGCTGTCCGCTGCCGCGCGACGGCTCATCAAGAATCAGCAGCCGCGGCTGGACAACCAGCGCACTCGCCAGCGCCAGCTGATACTGGTCCTCTTCCGACAACATGGCGCCTTTATGCTGACGTTGTGCGTAGAGATCCGGGAAAAAGTCGTAAATCTCCCCTTTTACGGCGATGCCCGGATTCCCGCCGGCGGCCAGCGCAATATGCAGATTTTCCTCCACGCTCAGTTGAGAAAAGATCCGCCTGTCCTGCGGGACATAGCTGATGCCAATAATCGAACGGGAATGGGCGGAAAGCGGCGTGATATCACATGGCGGCGAACCGGCCTCATGCCAGGTCATACTGCCGCTGGCGACCGGGAGATGTCCGGTAATGCAGTTCACCAGGGTGGTTTTCCCCATCCCCTGGAGTCCCATCACGCAGGTGCACTCTCCCGGTTGAAGTTCAAGGTCGACATTCCATAGCGTGTGCTGATTTCCGTAGTATTGATTGACTGCGCGTAGGCTCAACATAGACGTTTTCTCCTTTTTGGGGATTGCGGGCGATATGAAGATTCTGCAAATCTCTTGCCAGGAAAAAGATGTTTCGGTTTTTTCCCGTACGCGCAGGTGTTGCAGGGGGGGCGAAAGCGGATCAGCAAGACGGTTGCACTCTCCCGGTGCTTACGCCTATGAAAAATGGTGCAGAAAGCAACAAAAAGGCAGGCACCTTTAGCTGACAAATATCAAAAATAATTCGATAATTTTTTTTAGACGCTCGATTTTCACCGGTGGTCGATTTCTGCGGGGTGGCAGAAGCCATGGCCTGCAGACAGTTATCCACTATTCCTGTGGATAACCTTGTGTATTAGAGTTAGAGAACTTGCGGTAAGCTAGAGATTACGCGGCCTGCGGCTGAATTGGCGCGAAACCCATCTTTTGTTTAATATCATTAAATATCAATTAGTTGAATAAAAGCAATGGCTGTAAGGAAAGTGTCACCTGCTGCCACAAAAGATTCACCGCCTTGCTTGACAAATGTTAAATGACATTTTTTTTTGGGGATAACCCTACTGTCTGGCGAATTATTCTGCGGGATGGTCTGTTTTTACCCCAAAACGATGCGCGTGCAGGCGATTTCAGGAACAAACAGTAACAGGGTACTGTTTTTATATCCAGTATTGTTTGTTGGCAAAAGTGAGCGTGAAGGGTAGAATTAAACACCTGCGCATACCACCAGGCGCTTCATCCTTCTTCAGGGCCAGACATATGAGTAAAACGTTCACGTTGCATTCCGCATTCCGTCCTTCTGGCGACCAGCCGGAAGCTATCCGACGCCTGGAAGAAGGGCTGGAAGATGGTCTGGCACACCAAACGCTGCTGGGGGTGACCGGGTCGGGCAAGACGTTCACCATTGCGAACATTATCGCCGATCTGCAGCGTCCGACGATGGTGCTGGCGCCGAATAAGACCCTGGCGGCGCAGCTGTACGGCGAAATGAAAGAGTTTTTCCCGGACAATGCGGTGGAGTATTTTGTCTCCTACTACGATTACTATCAGCCTGAAGCCTATGTGCCGAGCTCGGACACCTTCATCGAAAAAGACGCGTCTGTGAACGAGCATATCGAGCAGATGCGTCTGTCGGCGACTAAAGCCCTGCTTGAGCGGCGCGATGTGGTGGTGGTGGCCTCGGTATCGGCTATCTACGGTCTGGGCGACCCGGATCTCTACCTGAAGATGATGCTGCACCTGACCACCGGCATGCTGATCGACCAGCGGGCGATTTTGCGCCGTCTGGCGGAGCTGCAATATACCCGTAACGATCAGGCCTTCCAGCGCGGTACCTTCCGTGTGCGCGGTGAAGTGATCGATGTCTTCCCGGCGGAATCCGACGATATTGCGCTGCGTATTGAGCTGTTCGATGAAGAGGTTGAGCGGCTGTCGCTGTTCGACCCGCTGACCGGTCAGGTTGAATCGACGATTCCGCGCTATACCATCTACCCGAAAACGCACTACGTGACGCCACGCGAGCGTATCGTTCAGGCGATGGAGGAGATTAAAGTCGAGCTGGCCGACAGGCGGAAGGCGCTGCTGAGCAACAACAAGTTGCTCGAAGAGCAGCGACTGTCCCAGCGGACGCAGTTTGACCTCGAAATGATGAACGAGCTGGGCTACTGCTCGGGCATCGAAAACTACTCGCGCTATCTTTCCGGTCGCGGACCGGGCGAACCGCCGCCGACGCTGTTTGATTACCTGCCGGCAGACGGTTTGCTGGTGATTGATGAATCCCACGTCACTATTCCGCAAATCGGTGGCATGTACCGCGGCGATCGGGCGCGTAAAGAGACATTGGTGGAGTATGGTTTCCGTCTGCCGTCGGCGCTGGATAACCGCCCGCTGAAGTTCGAAGAGTTTGAGGCGCTGGCGCCGCAGACCATTTATGTCTCGGCGACGCCGGGTCCTTATGAGCTGGATAAATCCGGCGATGAGGTGGTCGATCAGGTGGTTCGCCCGACCGGGCTGCTTGACCCGCTTATTGAAGTGCGTCCGGTGGCGACTCAGGTTGATGACCTGCTGTCGGAAATTCGCATCCGCGTCGCCATCAACGAGCGCGTGCTGGTCACCACCTTGACCAAACGGATGGCGGAGGATTTAACGGAGTATCTTGAAGAGCACGGCGAGCGCGTACGCTACCTGCACTCCGATATCGATACCGTGGAGCGCATGGAAATTATCCGCGACCTGCGGCTGGGCGAGTTCGATGTCCTGGTCGGCATCAACCTGCTGCGTGAAGGGCTGGATATGCCGGAAGTATCGCTGGTGGCGATTCTCGACGCCGATAAAGAGGGCTTCCTGCGTTCGGAACGTTCGCTGATTCAGACCATTGGCCGCGCCGCGCGTAACATCAACGGTAAAGCGATTCTATACGGCGATAAGATTACCGCTTCAATGGCGAAAGCCATCAGCGAGACCGAGCGTCGCCGTGAGAAACAGCAGCGCTATAATGAAGAGCACGGCATCACCCCGCAGGGACTGAATAAAAAAGTGGTCGATATTCTGCAACTGGGCAGCAATCTGGCGAAGACGAAAGCCAAGGGCCGCGGAAAATCACGCTCGCCGGTTGAGGCGGATACGCCTGACGTGGCGCTGACGCCAAAAGCGCTGCAGCAGAGAATTCACGAGCTGGAAGGGCAGATGATGCAACATGCGCAGAATCTGGAGTTCGAAGAGGCCGCGCAAATTCGTGACCAGCTGCATCAGCTCCGCGAGCTGTTTATCGCAGCATCCTGAGCCCGCAGGACGCGATGCGCCGCCGCACAGAGCCCGCAGTGTGACGGGACGCCGATTTTTTGTTAGCGCTTTCCGGCTGGCTTAATGTCTGCTTAATCTTGCCAGGCGACACTATCTTCATTCTGATGAGGATAGTGTCATGCAAAAATTAACCTTCCGTGAGTCTCTGACCATTGCCTGCGCTTTTGTTGTGGTTGTCGCTTTTGTCCGTCAGTGGGTGCTGACTTTCTAACGCGAAGGCTTAGGAAACAGAATCCAGCCCCGAACGCCGGGGCCCGGCTGCCGGTTATGTAAGAAGAACTGGGCATCGTGCAACTGAACGATGCGCGTCACAATGCTTAGTCCTAGGCCAATGCCCCCGTAGCGGCTGTCCATGCGGACAAACGCTTTACTCAGTTCGCCAATTTTCGCTTCATCAATTCCCGGACCTTCATCTTCTACGGCCATAATAGGCGTTGTGCCAGCCTGTATGGCGATTTTGACCTTCGATCCCGCCGGGCTATAGCGATGCGCGTTCTCTACCAGATTGCGCAGCACAACGCGCAGCAGCGTGACATCGCCGGAGACGATAACATCCTTGTCATCATCTCCCTCGGGGAAAGAGAGCGCCAGCGTCTGCTGGCGCTCTTCCAGCATATTCTCCAGCTCACCGCGAATCGGTTCGACCACGTCCTCTTTCAGCAGCACGCGCTGGTAGCTCCCGGCGGAAAATGATTGCCCGACGCGCGCCAGTTGCAGCAACTGTGAGATGCTGTTGGTCATCTGATCCAGACGCTGGATCAGCGGACCCACCTCCACGAGGTGCACTTTCGCCATCAGCTCCAGATGCAGACGTAGTCCCGCAAGCGGGGTGCGCAGCTCATGCGCGACGTCAGCGGTGAACAGACGCTCGCGATCGAGGGTTAAGTTAAGGCGAGAAACCAGCTGATTGATCGCCGCCGTCACCGCCGTCACTTCCGGAACGGACTCCGTCAGCGTAATCGGCTGCAGGTTATCCGGCGTTCGGCTCTCCAGCTCAGTTTGCAGGTTCGACAGCGGGCGGGTGATTTTTCTCACCGCCACCAGACTGATGTACAGCGCCAGGCCAACGATCAGCAGGCTGGGTATTAACAGGCTGGCGACCGCCTCGTGCACTTCGTGTTCAACGTGCTTCTGGTTGTTATGCCCTTCGAGGGCGCTCGCCACCAGCAGTTGAATCTGCTCTTTGCTTTCATGCCATAACCAGAACACGCTGATCAGCTGACAGACCACCAGAATAGAGCCGATCGTCAGCAGCAGGCGGTGACGCATGGTCCAGGTTTCTCTTGCGAACAGTGCCATAGCGTTATTCCGTACCTGAATAGTTCACCAGCATATAGCCAAATCCCCTCACGGTACGAATGCGGGCTTTGCCCACTTTTTCGCGCAGGTTATGGATATGAACCTCCAGCGTGTTGGTGGCGGGTTCATTGTCCCAGCTGTAGATATCGTTGTAGAGAATTTCACGGTGTACCGGACTGCCCGCTTTCATCATCAGGCGAGAGAGCAGGGCGTACTCTTTCGGCGTCAGGTCCAGCGCCTCGTTGCCCAGCCACACCAGGCGACGGGTGATGTTCAGCCGCAGGTTACCAACGGCCATTTCGTTGTCACCCTGGTTATTATGGCGGCGAAGCAGCGCGCGGATACGGGCGTTCAGCTCTTCCAACGCGAACGGTTTCACCAGATAGTCATCCGCGCCAGTGTCGAGACCGCTTATGCGGTCTTCAATGGTATCGCGGGCGGTCAGGATCAGCACCGGCTGGCTGAATTTTTCCCGGCGCATTCGCGTCAGGAAGTGCAGGCCATCTTCATCCGGCAGGCCGAGATCGAGTACGATCAGGCTGTAATGGTTGCTGGCGAGGGACAGCGCGGCCTCGTGAGCCGTGGCGACGCCATCACAGACGTATCCTTCGCTTTGCATTGCCAGGATCAGGCCTTGTAACAGGAGTACGTCGTCTTCAATGACTAAGATTTTCATCGGGCGGTCTCGCTTCTGCACGGCGTTAAAATATCATCGGCTGCCCGATACTCGTGGGTATCGACCCCGAGAAGTCCGAGCAAGGTAGAAAACAGATTATCTTGAGAATAAGGGTCTGTTTTAGCTCTTTGTTGCAGGCACTGGCTGGAAACGCCATAGCGCTGTTGGTAGTCCTGAGACAGCCAAATCAGCATCGGCACGTGCTTTTGCGTTTCTGGGGCAATTGACCACGGCAGCCCGTGTAAATAGACACCATCTTCACCCAGAGACTCACCGTGATCGGAGAGGTAAACCAGGCTGGTGGTGAATTTATCCTGCCTGGACTGCAGTAATTTTATCGCCTTATCAACCACATAATCGATATACAGAATCGTATTGTCGTAGGTGTTCGTCAGCTGCTGCTGGGTGCAGCTCTGGATTTCGTTGGTATCGCAGGTCGGAGTGAATTTTTTAAATTCAGCAGGGTAGCGATTGTAATACGTCGGGCCGTGGCTACCGATGGTGTGCAGCACAATAATCCCGTCCTGATGCAGATTGTCGATGTAGCTCTCCAGATTATGGAACAGCACTTCATCGTAACATTCACCTTCGATACACTGGCCGGTCAGGTTCAGGTCGGTCACGTTCTGATGCGGAACGCGATCGCAGGCGCCCTTACAGCCGCCGTCGTTGTCATTCCACAATACCCGAATGCCGGCGCGTTGCAGGATGTCGAGAACGCCTTCCTGATGGTGGGCCAGCTCTTCATCGTAGTGTGCACGTGGCATGTTGGAGAACATGCAGGGAACCGACACTGCGGTGGCCGTGCCGCACGAGGTGGTGTTCGTAAAGTAAATGACATCATCTTGTTTGAGTCGTGGATTGGTCTCGCGTTGGTAGCCGCCCAGCGAGAAATTCTGCGCGCGCGACGTCTCTCCCAGCACCAGGATGGTCAGGTTTTTGCGCGGGCCGCTGCGCATTTCAGGTTTTTGCACGGCATCTTCGCCAATTTTTACCAGTGGCAGGTTGTCCATCTTGTTGTGCGCGTACCACGAGTTGATGGCGACGATGCTGTTCGAGGGGCTCAGGGATTTCACCAGCTCTTTGTTATTGCGAAAGACCGAGGCGTAATCTTTATAAAACAGCGCTGCGACCAGAACGATCAGCAGGGTCGATACGAGGATATTCATCAGACGCACCGCGATGCTGCGCCACAGCGTTTTGGCTTTACTGATTTTTATCCACCAGGCTAAAGCGACCATCAGAACACCAGACAGTCCCAGCGTCATCACCATCTTTCCGGACATCAGAGCGAAGCTTTCCGCCGGCGTGGTATCCAGAATATTGGTAATCATCGCGCGGTCGATGACGACCCCGAAGGTCCAGATAAAATACTGGGCCGAGGCGCTCAGCAAAATAAACAGACTAATGACGAGGCGGTCGAACCTGAGGAAAGAGGCGAGCGTGGTGAGAATATTCATCACGCTGAAGGCAACCACCGGCATGCTGAGGAACACCAGCCAGTTGTGCAGGCCGTTTACCGGCAGCAGGGTGAACACCTGACGATAGAACGCGAGATTGAGCACCAGCCCGACATAGAGGGCAAAAATTATCAGGTAAACCGTACGGCTCATGACCGGCCGACGTAAAGTGAATAACGACATAGCAACAATCCTGGGACTAAGATAGTTGCCATGGTGCCACTTTTATTTTAAGACAACCTTAATATTTTAATATAAAGGTCTGGCGCCTCGTTAGCCGCATCTTCTCGTTACTCGCGAGTTAACCTAAGGCCTGGATTGCTTTTTCCAGCGCGTTACGTAACCGCGCCCGGTCATGGCGATAGGGGACATCGGCGGCATCCAGCGGTGTCTGAACGATCGCCCGGTTTTCCAGGCCGGTAGTCTCGGTTTTCGGCCCAACAACGATGGCATCAATCACCCGCTTGCCAACATAGCGCTCCAGAATCCCGACCCTGTCCGCCAGCGTCAGATTTGCCGCCGGACTGTGTTCTTTGCCGAGATTGTCGATAAAGACCATTGTCGCCGGCGTTCGACGCAGCGCCTGCGCCATCTCATCGAGCAGCAGAATTGGCAGCAGGCTGGTGTAGAAACTTCCCGGCCCTATCAGGATTAAATCGGCTTCTGCGATGGCCTCTACCGCTTCGCGGGTCGCGGGCACCGGCGGGGTGAGCATCAGCTCCTTCGGGACGCAAGGCAACTGGTCGATATTAACTTCGCCATATACTTCATGGCCTTCGTGGTCAATGGCCATCAGATCCACCGGTTGTTCCGACATCGGGATCAGGAATGCGTCCACTTTTAGCAGATTTCTGATTAAATTAATCGCCTCTAAAGGCCGCACGCTCAGGTGATCGAGAGCCTTCAACATCAGATTTCCGAGGTTATGCCCGGAAAGTTCACCATTACCGGCAAAACGGTACTCAAACATCGCTGAGGCAATACTGGGTTCGGCGATCAGCTGGTTAAGACAGTTGCGCATATCGCCCCAGGCAATACCGCCTTCGGAACGACGAATTCGCCCCGTAGAGCCGCCGTTATCGGTGGTCGTGACGATCCCGGTAAGACGTGAGCCGAGCGATGAGAGTGACGACATCACCCGGCCCAGACCGTGTCCCCCGCCAAGTGCCACAACGCGATCAAGATCGGCGAACGTACGAGTGCGCATACACATTCCTTATATCAATTAAACGGGCTCACAGTAACCGATCTACCCCTAAAAGACGATGCCCGGATCCTGACAAAATGACCGATATCAATGCAAAAGCCTGGTTTTTGCCTATTCTGTAACGAAAATGTGCGATTGCATCGATATATACATAATTATATAACGAAAGTGGAAATGGCGAAACTGTCGTTTCCGCGCTACTATCGGCATAACCAGTTAACACTCTAGCCTCTGTGCCTGTGTCGCAAGATATGGTGCTTTGGCCGTGACAGCTTCGCTTGTCGCCAGGGCGTGGGAAGAAATGACCGCGTCTCCCGTATTTGGAAAGGTGTATATGGCTTCACAGCTTACCGATGCATTTGCGCGTAAGTTTTATTACTTGCGCCTGTCGATTACCGATGTGTGTAACTTTCGTTGCACTTACTGCCTGCCAGAGGGTTACAAGCCCGGTGCGGTCACCAACAAAGGCTTTCTCAGCGTTGATGAAGTGCGTCGCGTTACGCGAGCGTTTTCTGCGCTCGGCACCGAGAAGGTGCGCCTGACCGGCGGAGAACCCTCCTTGCGCCGCGACTTTGTCGATATCATCGCCGCCGTACGTGAAAACCGCGCGATTCGCCAGATTGCGGTCACCACCAATGGCTATCGCCTGGCACGCGACGTCATCCAGTGGCGTGATGCCGGACTGACGGCGATTAACGTTAGCGTTGACAGCCTCGATGCGCGCCAGTTTCACGCTATAACCGGGCAGGATAAATTTTACCAGGTCATGGACGGCATTGATGCCGCCTTTGCGGCCGGTTTTGAGAAGGTGAAGGTCAATACAGTGCTGATGCGCGATGTGAACCATCATCAGCTCGATACTTTTCTCGCGTGGATCCAACCCCGACGCATTCAGTTGCGTTTCATTGAGCTTATGGAAACCGGCGAGGGCAGCGACCTGTTCCGACGCCGCCATATTTCCGGCATGGTGCTGCGCGACGAACTGCTGCGTCGCGGCTGGATTCACCAGATCAGCCAGCGCAGCGACGGCCCGGCCCAGGTCTTTTGCCACCCGGACTACGCCGGAGAAATCGGCTTAATCATGCCGTATGAGAAAGATTTCTGCGCCAGCTGCAACCGTCTTCGCGTTTCCTCCGTCGGTAAACTGCACCTGTGTCTGTTCGGCGATGGCGGCGTGGAACTGCGCGACCTGCTGGTCGAGGACCAGCAGCAGGCGGCGCTGGAAGCGCGCATCACCGAAGCATTAACCCATAAAAAACAAACCCATTTCCTGCATCAGGGCAACACCGGTATTACGCAAAACCTGTCGTATATTGGCGGATAATTCATTCTAAAGGAGCGAACAGATGAGTCAGGCCAGCGCTGAGTTTAACCCGACCCGTATTGCTATACTCACCGTTTCCAGTCGGCGTGGCGAAGAGGATGATACCTCCGGCCATTGGCTGCGCGATGCGGCGCAGGAAGCGGGCCACCGTATTGTCGATAAGGCAATTGTTAAAGAGAACCGCTATGATATCCGTGCCCGGGTCTCGGCGTGGATAGCCAGCGATGATGTACAGGTGGTGCTCATCACCGGTGGTACCGGGTTTACCGATGGCGATCAGGTGCCGGAAGCGCTGCGACCGCTGTTTGACCGTGAAGTCGAAGGGTTCGGCGAAGTTTTCCGCATGCTTTCCTTCGAGGAAATCGGCACATCGACGCTGCAATCCCGGGCCATTGCCGGCATGGCGAATCGCACGCTGATTTTTGTCATGCCGGGTTCAACCAAAGCCTGCCGTACCGCGTGGGAAAATATCATTGCTCCGCAGCTCGATGCCCGTACGCGCCCATGTAACTTTATCTCTCATCTTAAGAAATAAGCGATGTCACAACTCACCCATATTAACGCTGCCGGCGAGGCACACATGGTCGACGTTTCTGCCAAGGCCGAGACGGTACGCGAAGCCCGGGCTGAAGCCTATGTTGAAATGCACCCGGCGACGCTGGCCATGATCATCGACGGCAGCCACCATAAAGGCGATGTCTTCGCCACTGCCCGCATTGCCGGTATCCAGGCGGCAAAACGCACCTGGGAGCTGATCCCGCTGTGCCATCCGCTGATGTTGAGTAAAGTCGAGGTCAATTTACAGGCCCAGCCGGAACGCAATCGGGTACGCATCGAGTCGCTGTGCTGTCTGACCGGCAAAACCGGCGTGGAGATGGAGGCGCTGACCGCCGCCTCTGTGGCAGCGCTGACGATTTACGATATGTGCAAAGCGGTGCAAAAAGATATGGTGATTGGCCCGCTGCGTCTGCTGGCGAAAAGCGGTGGCAAATCCGGAGATTTCAAGGCGGAAGAGACGTATGATTAAGATTCTGTTTTTTGCTCAGGTGCGTGAGTTGGTTGGCACCGAATCCCTGGCCCTTGAGGTAGATTCGCTGTCGACGGTCGAGACCGTGCGGCGCCAGCTTGCCGGACGCAGCGAACGTTGGGCGCTGGCGCTGGAGGAGGGCAAGCTGCTGGCGGCGGTAAACCAGACGCTGACTCCCTTTGACCATCCTCTGGTATCCGGCGACGAAGTGGCGTTTTTTCCGCCGGTTACGGGAGGTTAAATGACGCAGACTCGCATTATCGTCAGCCACGACCGTTTTTGCGTTGGCGGCGAATATCCGTGGCTGGCCGAGCGCGATGAAGATGGCGCGGTGGTCACTTTTACTGGAAAAGTACGTAACCATAATCTCGGTGACAGCGTTCAGGCGCTGACCCTCGAACACTATCCGGGAATGACGGAGAAGTCGCTGACGGAAATCGTTGAGCTGGCGCGGGAGCGCTGGCCGCTCGGCCGGGTGACGGTGATTCACCGCATTGGCGAAATGTGGCCAGGCGAAGAGATTGTGTTCGTTGGCGTGACCAGCGCGCACCGCAGCTGTGCTTTTGCCGCCGGGGAATTCATTATGGATTACCTGAAAACCCGCGCGCCGTTCTGGAAACGGGAAGCGACAGCGGAAGGTGAACGCTGGGTGGATGCGCGCGATAGCGATCGCCAGGCGGCAGAGCGCTGGTAGTGTGGTACGCTTAATAAGAGAAACGTGTTAATCAGGAGACAGTCATGGACAGATTCCCTCGTTCAGATTCTATTGTTCAGGCGCGCAGCGGCCTGCAAACCTATATGGCTCAGGTGTACGGCTGGATGACGGTCGGGCTGCTGTTGACGGCATTTATTGCCTGGTTTGCCGCCAATACGCCAGCGGTAATGATGTTCGTCTTTTCCAGTAAAATTACCTTTTTTGGTTTGATTATCGCCCAGCTGGCACTGGTATTCGTGCTCTCAGGGATGGTGCAGCGCCTGAGCGCAGGGATGGCGACTACGTTGTTTATGCTCTATTCGGCGCTGACCGGATTGACGCTATCCAGCATCTTCCTCGTCTACACCTATTCGTCAATTGCCAGCACCTTTGTGGTCAGCGGCGGGATGTTTGGGATAATGAGCCTGTATGGCTATACCACTAAGCGCGATCTCAGCGGTTTTGGCAATATGCTGTTTATGGCCTTGATTGGCATCGTCCTGGCGTCACTGGTCAACTTCTGGCTGAAGAGCGAAGCGCTGATGTGGGCTATTACCTATATCGGGGTGATCGTGTTTGTCGGCCTGACCGCTTACGACACTCAGAAGCTGAAAAACATCGGCGAGCAGATCGATACCCGCGACACTTCAACGCTGCGTAAGTACTCCATTCTCGGCGCGTTGACGCTCTATCTGGACTTTATCAACCTGTTCCTGATGCTGCTGCGTATTTTCGGCAACCGCCGTTAACGCCGTTGGTGCCCGGGCTGCGTCTGGCCCGGGAACCGCGGATTATCCCCGGTCATCAATCTTATTCGCCCGCCAGCTTACGCTGATTCTTTTCGCGTAATGTTTTCGCCCGACTCTCCAGCAGCAGATAGCCGACGGTAGCGATAAGCAGCGGCAAAAAGTAATACAGCGCGCGCCAGGCCAGCAGGGCGGCAATAATCGCCCCGCGGCTAATCGACTCGGCGGAAAGCATGGCGATAAAAACGGCTTCCAGCACGCCGATCCCGGCAGGAATATGCACAATGGCGCCGGCAATACTGCTGATCAGAAGTACGCCCAGTACGAGGAAATAATCGACCTGTTGCGCCATCAGCAGCCAGATAATCGCGCCCATCACCATCCAGTTTGCCACCGAAAGTGCCATTTGTAGCAGAGCGAACCGCCATGAAGGCAGCACCAGCCGTTGGCCTTTAATCGTCAGATGGCGCCGGCGGGCGAACGCGCAGGCCCATAGATAAAGCGCGCTTATCGCCAGCAGTCCGCCTCCGATGAGCCGCAGCGTGCCCTGGCTGATATACCAGTGCGCCGGTAGTGCCACCAGATTGGCGGTGAAAATCACGCCGCCCAGCAGAATAAAGCCCAGCCAGTTGGTGGTGATGCTCAATGAGAAAATGCGGGTAATGGTTCCGCCGCTCAAACCGAGACGGGAATAGAGCCGGTAGCGCATACCGATACCGCCAACCCAGGTACTGAGGGTCAGATTAAAGGCGTAGCAGATAAACGACACCAGCATCACCTGCCGTTTCGCCAGTTTATGTCCGCACCAGGCACGTCCCAGCAAATCGTAGCAGCCATAAATCAGGTAGCTTGCTATTGTCAGCCCCACGGCGCTGAGCAGGGCGCTGCGATCATAGTGACGAATCACCATCCACACTGCCTGCCAGTCCACTTTTTGCGCATAAACCACCAGCAGGGCCGTTACGGCGAGAAGGAAAATGACGGTAAAGATCTTTTTCGCCATCCGCCTGCGAGGGTGTGATTTTGCCATCAGGGTTTCACCTCCTGATTCGTCGCATCCAGCCGATCCTGGGTTTCAATTTCTGGCTGCACCGGCGGGCGCACCCGCGCCAGATGCGGCGTATGGGCAGGCAGCCAGCCGATCCACGCCGGGAAGTGACGCAGAAAGTGGAATGCCAGTACGCTCTTAGCCAAATTCCACCAGCTGCGCTTTGGCAGCATCGATTTGTCCACCTGCTGACAGTCCTCGGCGATCAGTCCGTTGAGGTTATCGCGCAAAGCCTGGTTGAACTGGCGATCGTGGATAATCAGGTTAGCTTCCAGATTTAATGAGAGGCTGAGCGGGTCAAGATTGCTTGAGCCAACGGTGGCCCAGTGGTCGTCGGCGAGGGCTACTTTGCCGTGCAGCGGCCGGCGTCGATACTCAAAAACCTGTACACCCCCGTTGACCAGATAGCGATACAGCAGACGGGCGCCGACTTTAACGATTGGAATATCCGGCTCGCCTTGCACAATCAGCTTAACTCGCACGCCGCGGCGCGCGGCGTTGCGCATCGCATGCAGCAGCCGGTAGCCGGGGAAAAAGTAGGCGTTGGCAATGATCACTTCCCGGCGGGCATTAGCCAGCATCTTGAGATAATGACGTTCAATATCATCGCGATGTTCTTGATTATCCCGCCAGACAAACAGCGCCTGCGCTTCTCCGGGGCGGCGATTGATCTCCGGCTGGTGTCGACGCCGACGCCACCAGCGGCGCGTCTCTTCGCTGGCCGGGAGATTTTCCAGCTCAAATTGCAGGATATCCAGCACCACCGGCCCCTCCACCTGAACGGCATAATCCTGTTTTGCCTCCGGGCCGTAATCGGTCATGTGTTCGGCGGAGTAATTAATGCCCCCGACGAACGCGGTGGTCTCATCGATAACCACGATTTTGCGGTGCATGCGGCGAAACAGATTCGTTCGCATGCCGAACAGACGCGGGCGCGGATCGTAGTAACGAAAAATCACGCCGGCTGTGCTCAGTTCGTTCACGAAACGTTCGCTCAGGTCGGGAGAACCGTAGCCGTCGAGCAGCACTTCGACCCTTATCCCGCGGCGTGCGGCTTTTAGCAGCACGGCGTGTAGCTGCCAGCCGACATCATCTTCAAACCAGATAAACGTTTCGAGGATCACTTTTCGCTGCGCGCGACCGATGGCGGTAAACAGCGCCGGGTAATAGTTATCCCCGTTCTCCAGTAGTTGAATGCGGTTTCCTTCCTGCCAGCGGCATTTCATAGATGAATCTCCACGCTCAGCGGGGCATGATCAGAGAGGTGACGCCAGGGACGAAGTGGCAAAGCCGTCGGGTGGCTGGCATGCGCATTTTTCACGTAGATCCGGTCAAGGCGCAGGAGCGGAAAACGCGCCGGGAAGGTTCTCGCCGGGCGGCCATGGGCGCGGGTAAAGATCTCCTCCAGTCCGGCCTGCGACTTTAGCACCCGGTTGGCCTGCTGGCGCCAGTCGTTAAAATCGCCAGCCACTACCACCGGCTGCTGGGTGGGCAGGTCGTTGACCCGCCGGGCGAGCATCGCAAGCTGGGCCGATCGCTGCCGCGCACTCAGGCCGAGGTGAACACAAAACAGGTGCAGCGCCGCGGCGCTTTGCGGCGGAATAATCCGACAGTAGAGCAGACCGCGCTTTTCGCTGTCGCCAACGGAGATATCGACATTTTCATCATATTCAATAGGAAAGCGGGAGAGCACGGCATTGCCGTGATGACCCTCCGGGTAGACCGCGTTGCGTCCGTAGGCGTAATCGCTCCATAGGGTATCGGCAAGAAACTCATAGTGGCTGCGGTCCGGCCAGTTTTCGATATGCAGCGAATGAATCTCATGCGCTCCGATGACCTCCTGCAGACAGACGATGTCGGCACTGACGCTTCGGATGGCGTCGCGCAGTGCCGGCAACATGAAACGTCGATTAAACGTCGTAAAGCCTTTGTGAATGTTAATAGTCAGCACGTTTAACGAAGATCTGCACGTTTGCTCAGCCATATTTCTCCGGTCAATGTCACTTTCCTGAATGAAATAGTGTAGTAGGTGTCACAAAAAGATGCGGTGTTCCGGAATTTTCCGTAAAGTGCGGTACTCTGAGTTACAGATAAAGATCCTTCAGGAGAGAAGCCATGAAGTGGCAACAACGTGTACGCGTCGCAACTGGCCTCAGTTGCTGGCAGATTATGTTGCATCTACTGGTCGTGGCCGTACTGGTGATGGGTTGGATGAGTGGCGCGCTGGTTCGCGTCGGATTAGGGCTGTGCGTACTGTACGGCGTCACATTACTGTCGATGCTGTTTTTACAGCGTCACCACGAAGCACGCTGGCGTGATGTCGGTGACTTCCTTGAGGAACTCACCACCACCTGGTACTTTGGCGTAGCGGTTATTGTGCTGTGGTTGCTTTCGCGTGTCCTGCACAATAATCTGCTGCTGGCCGTCGCCGGGGTGGCGATTCTGGCAGGTCCGGCAGTGGTGTCACTGTTGGCGAAAGATAAAAGATACGCTAAATCGTTCGGGCTACAACAAGGTGGCAACGCAGCGAATCCCCAGAAACATAGATAACGATGTGACTGGGGGAGCGAGGAGAGCCAACGCAGTTGTGGCTTGAACGATAATGAGTATTACGCGATCTTTCTGCGGAACATCGCATACGCCGCTGAGCCGGTCGTGGCCGCTATGACCAGTAGCGGCCACAAACTTCCCCAGATAATCTCCAGACTCGCATCCTTCAAATAAATCTGCTTGGTGATATCAGTAAAGTGACGAATCGGGTTTATCCATGTCACGTCCTGCAGCCACTGCGGCATATTCTCAACCGGCGAGACGTAGCCGGAGAGCAGGATCGCCGGCATCATAAAGACGAAAACGCCGATAAAGGCCTGCTGCTGGGTTGAGCACAAAGATGAAATCAGCAGACCGAACCCCACCAGCGACAGACCGTAAATGACCATCGTAAAGTAAAACAGCAGCAGCGAACCGGCGAACGGGATTTGATACGCCCAGATGCCGATAGCCAGCACGATGCTCGCCTGCAGCGTGGCGACAATCAGCGCCGGGACCGCTTTACCGACGAAAATTTGCCAGGTGGCCAGCGGCGAAACCAGTAGCTGATCGAGCGTGCCTTGCTCCCGCTCGCGGGCCACCGAGAGCGAAGTGACGATCATCACGCCGATGGTGGTGATCATCGCGATCAGCGACGGAACCACAAACCATTTGTAATCGAGATTCGGGTTATACCAGTTGCGAACGATCAGCTCACTGTTGTTCGGCTTCGCTTTCCCTTCCAGCAGCTCTTGCTGATAGTTTTTGACGATCTGCTGGAGATAGTTGGCGGCGATTTGCGCGCTGTTCGAGTTACGACCGTCCAGTAAGAGCTGGAGCGGCGCGGGCTGGTTGGTGTCGAGATTGCGCGAGAAGTCCGCCGGAAAGCGGATGAGTAGCAGCGCTTTTTGCTCATCAATCGTCGGGCGGATCTCCTGCGGGCTCTTGAGGATCATCACATGGGTGAAGGCCTTTGCCCGGGCGAAACGCTGGGTCAGCTCCACCGCGTGACGGCCATTGTCTTCGTTGTAGATGGCGATGGTGGCATTGGTCACCTCCAGCGTCGCGGCGAAGGGAAACAGCAGCACCTGAATCAGCACCGGCATAATCAAAATGGCGCGCGTTTGCGGTTCGCGCAGCAGCGATTGCAGCTCTTTACGAATCAATGTCCATAAGCGATGAAACATAGTACTTTCCTCATGTCGGGTGGCGCGGCGCTTACCCGACCAACATGGCTCGCTGGCGTGGTAAGCTTAACGCCACCGGGCAAAATACCAGCGCCAGGATTAATCCAACCGACGTTTGGTTTTCAACCAGGTAAGGCCGATAAACATCACCGCCGAAACAATTAAAAACAGCGTGTTCACCAGTAGCACCACCGAAATATTACCGGCAAGGAACAGGCTTTGCAGCGTGCTGACGAAATAGCGGGCCGGGATGATGTAGGTCACCGCGCGGATCACCGCCGGCATACTGTCGATCTGGAAAATAAACCCGGAGAGCATGATTGAGGGCAGAAAAGCGGCGTTCAGCGCGACCTGCGCGGCGTTAAACTGGTTGCGGGTGATGGTCGAAATGAGCAGGCCCATCCCGAGAGTGCTGAGCAAAAACAGGCTGGTTATCAGGAACAGAATCACCAGCGAACCGCGAAACGGCACGCCGAGGATGAATACTGCCACCAGCATGCACAGCAGCATCGCCAGCATGCCGAGGAAATAGTAGGGAATCAGCTTACACAGCAGCAGCTCTGCGCGGGTGATTTCCGTCGACAGCAGCGCCTCCATGGTCCCGCGCTCCCATTCGCGGGCCACCACCAGCGAGGTCAGAATCGCGCCGACCACCGTCATAATGATGGTAATGGCGCCGGGAATAATAAAATGCTGGCTGATGGCTGCGGAGTTAAACCAGTAGCGCATCTGCACATCAATCAGCGGTTCGAAGGTCTCCCCGCGATCTTCCGCGCGCTGCTGCTGCCAGATTTGCCAGATACCTTCGACGTAGCCCTGGGCAAAGTTGGCGGTATTGGGTTCGCTGCCGTCAGTAATCAGTTGGATGGGCGCATCATCGCCGGGGCGCGCCATCTTCTGGTCGAAATCCACCGGGATGACCACCAGTCCACGGATGCGCCCGGCCTGCATCATCTCAATCAACAGCTGGCGATTGTCGCTGACGGTGGCGTCAATATAGGGTGAGCCGGTCATGGCATGGACGAAATCCAGAGCCTCTTCGCTTTGTTGTTCCAGCAGTATGCCGACTTTGAGTTTGCTGGAGTCGAGGTTGATCCCGTAGCCGAAGATAAACAGCAGCAGCAACGGAATGATTACCGCAATCAGCCAGCTGCTGGGGTCGCGGACGATCTGCCGCGTCTCTTTGACGCACAGGGCGCGCACGCGTCGCCATGACAGGATTTTAGCGCTCACCGGCATTCTCCTTATCCCAGTCGTGAATCAAGGTGATAAAGGCCTGCTCCATCGTGGGATCGGGCTGTTGATCATTTGCCGCCTGAGCTTTTAGCGCATCCGGCGTGCCGCTGGCGATCAGCTTGCCGTGATACACCAGACCAATGCGATCGCAATATTCGGCCTCATCCATAAAGTGGGTCGTCACCATCACCGTCACCCCTTTGTCCACCATGCTATTAATATGCAGCCAGAACTCGCGGCGGGTGATGGGGTCGACGCCTGACGTCGGCTCATCGAGAAACAGAATATCGGGTTCATGCATCAGCGAGCAGGCCAGCGCCAGACGCTGCTTGTAGCCCAACGGCAGCTCATCGGCCGCATGGCCGGCGATGTTTTTCAGACCAAATGCGTCGCTCATCCGGGCGATTTTTTCGTTCTGGACTCTACCCCGCAGGCCGTAAACGCCCGAGAAGAAGCTCAGGTTTTGCTCCACGGTCAGGTTGCCGTACAGTGAAAACTTCTGCGCCATGTAACCGAGACGCTGGCGCGCCTTCCCGGAGCTGACTTTCAGGTCCATTCCCAGTACCAGCGCTTTGCCGGAGGTTGGCACCAGCAGGCCGCACATCATTTTAAAGGTGGTGGATTTGCCGGCGCCGTTAGGGCCGAGCAGACCGAAAATTTCCCCTCGTTTGACGCTGAAATCGATGTGGTCGGTGGCGGCGAAGTCGCCGAATTTTTTGGTCAGGCTTTGTGCGGCAATCACCGTTTCATCGGCTGTACCCCCTACGCGATGGATAATTTCGCCCAGCGGCGATTCCGCGGTCGCGGCACCACCCAGCAGATCGATGAATGCGTCTTCAAAGCGCGGCGCGGTTTCGGTAATCTCCAGCGTCGGCATGCTAGCGTTGCGTTGCACCTCTTCAACGGTGGCCTCTTTTTTCAGGATCAGGCGGACCGATTTCCCCTGAATCACGCCATCGCTGATCTGCGGCAGCTTCAGCGCCCGTTGCAGAAGGCGACGGTTATTTTCCTCGCGGCTGGAGACGAGGAAACTGCGGCCGGCCATGGTTTGGGTCAATGCTTTCGGCTCACCCTGATAAAGCAGCTGGCCTTCATTCATTAGCAGGACGTCGCGGCACTGTTCTGCTTCATCAAGGTAGGAGGTGCTCCAGAGGATCAGCATCCCGTCGCCCGCCAGTTCATGCACCATTTGCCACAGTTCACGGCGGGAAATGGGGTCAACCCCGACGCCTGGTTCATCGAGCAGCAGGACTTTTGGCTCGCCCACCAGGGTGCAGGCGAGGCCCAGTTTCTGCTTCATCCCGCCGGAAAGCTTCCCCGCCAGGCGTTCGGTAAAGGGGCCGAGGGAGGTAAATTCCAGCAGGCGAGAGAAGGTTTTCCTGCGCGTCTCGCCGGTAACGCTGCGCAGGTCGGCATACAGCGTGAGGTTTTCCATGACCGTCAGGTCTTCGTACAGGCCAAATTTTTGCGGCATATAGCCGAGCACCGCGTGCAGCGCGCTGTCGTCGGCAATCGGGTCGAAACCGATCACTCTGGCGGCGCCGCCATCGGCCTTCAGTAGTCCGGCGAGCATGCGCATCAAGGTGGTTTTCCCGGCGCCGTCAGGGCCGACCAGACCGGTAACATAGCCAGCGTGGATGGTGCAGTTGAGCGGTGCTACGGCGGGGCGGTCCATGCCGGCGAAGCGGCGGGTTAGCCCGCTGAGCGTGATAACGTCCTCACTCATGTCCGTTCCCGTTGCTGAAGGTCACGGTCACCGGCATCCCCTGGCGCAGCGAATCATCCGCATCGGTGACAACAATACGCAGGCGATAGACGAGGTCGGTACGTAAATCTGGCGTCTCTACGGTCTTCGGCGTAAATTCGGCGCTCGGCGACACAAAGCCAATTTTGCCATGCCAGGGTTGATTCGGGCGACTATCGGTATAGAGCAGCACTTCTCGTCCGGGCACCGCCTGACCGAGATTTTTTTCATCAATGTAGGCACGGACCCATACCGGATGGGTCAGCGACAGCGTCATGACCGTGCCGCCGGCGCTGAGCATGCTGCCCGGTTCGACGGCGCGGGTCATCAGCGTGCCGTCGGAAGGGGCGGTAAGCGTGGTATCGTGCAGGTCGAGTCTGGCCTGCGCCAGGGCCGCCTGCGCCTGTTCAAGGCTGGCTTTGGCCTGGGCGATTTCCTGCGGGCGGTTGCCGGCACGATACTGGCGTAGCTTGTCCTGCGCGGACTTCAGCGTCGCCTGAGCCTGGTCGCGTGAGGAGCGGGCATTTTCCACATCGTTAACCGAGATGGCGCTGTTCTGACGCAGCCCCAACTGGCGCTGGTAGAAGTTCTGCGCATAATCGTATGCGGCCTGCGCTTGTTTGACGGCGGCGGCGGCCTGGGCTATCTCTTCCGCTCGGTAGCCGGCCATCATCAGGTCATACTGCGCCTGAGCGGTGGAGACATTCGCCTGAGCCTGCTGTAAAGCGTTTTCATACGGGGCGCGATCGAGCTGACCTAATATTTGCCCGGCCTGAATCTTATCGCCTTCATCAACGTTCAGCGAGGCCAGTCGCCCGCCGACGCGGAAGCTCATGTTCACGGTGCGAATATCGACGTTGCCATACAGGGTCAGTTCCCTCTGCTGGCTGCTTTGATACCACCACCAGCCGCCGCCGAATGCGGCAATCAGCAGCAGCACTAACAGAACGATGATGACGGGTTTTTTCATGATCCCAAGCTCCTTTGCAATAACCCTTGCAGAACGAAATCAATATGGCAGGCGATAACCTGATAAATTTGCTCAGTTTTTTCTTCGTCGAACTGCGTCCATCCGGTCCGCAGCAAAATGGTTTCCCGCCCCAGTCGGAAGGCGAGAATTTCGCCCAACAGCGCGTGGGTGTGCAGAATCATTGGTGTGTCATCGGCATCAAGGCCGGTAAATGCGGCGATCAGGCGGGTCAGATAGCGATGGAGCGGTGCGATCACCTGACAGTGGATTAGCTGGTAGGCCGGGGTAGGGGAAAGTTGCTCGCGGGAGATGAATTTGCTCAAATTGACCGTGTCATCCTGGGTCAACAGCAAAATCATATTCTGGCAGGCGCGCAGAATCAGTCCCCGAATCGCCGCTTTATCCGGCGAAGGGGTCGCCAGCAACGTTTCCGCCGCTTCGGCATGCGGACGAAAATTATGGCTGATAAAATCGGCAATCCACTGGGCGCAGGCGAGATAGAGATCGTCCTTGGAGCCAAAATAGTAGGGGATCGCCGCAATATTTTGCCCGGCCTGTGCGGCAATATCGCGGGTGGTTGCGTGCAGGCCGTATTCGCCGAACTGGGCGATGGCTGCGGCAATCAGCTGGCTTCTGGCTTGTTCGCCTTTGGTGGTTACCGGAGTTGTCGTCATCGCACTATAAAAATTAATCAATCGATTGATTAAGAATATGTCCAGTTCGTGTCACTGTCCAGCAGAGTGGCTACTCTCTTTCGTGTTTTCCGTATGACCTTTGCAAGCGCCCGTGGCGAGGATTGTCCGGCGCAGAGACTCTGAGGGGATATTTATGCGTTGCGTCACAAAACCTGCTAGACTGCGCCCCTTCATGGCATTGTGGTTTTTGCCATCTCTATTCGCAATAATCACCCCGAAAACTACGCCTGTCACGGGCCGGGGTGGTTTGGAGTTGTTATGTCTTTTGATTCCCTTGGCCTGAACCCTGAGATCCTGCGCGCTGTCGCCGAGCAGGGTTACCTTGAGCCAACCCCCATTCAGCAACAGGCTATTCCTGCGGTGTTGCAGGGACGCGATCTGATGGCAAGCGCCCAGACCGGCACCGGCAAAACGGCAGGTTTTACCCTGCCGCTCCTGCAGCATCTGATTCAGAAAGAGCCGCATGCGAAAGGCCGTCGTCCGGTGCGCGCGTTGATCCTCACGCCAACACGTGAACTGGCGGCACAGATCGGCGAAAACGTTCGCGATTACAGCAAGTACCTGAATATTCGTTCGCTGGTAGTCTTTGGCGGGGTGAGTATTAACCCGCAGATGATGAAACTGCGCAGCGGCGTCGATATTCTGGTGGCGACCCCTGGGCGCCTGCTGGATCTTGAACATCAGAATGCCGTCAGCCTGGACAAGGTTGAAATCCTGGTGCTTGATGAAGCCGACCGCATGCTCGATATGGGCTTTATTCATGATATTCGCCGCGTGCTGGCGAAGCTCCCGGCGAAGCGCCAGAACCTGCTGTTCTCTGCGACCTTCTCCGACGACATCAAAACGCTGGCGGAAAAGTTGCTACATAATCCGCTGGAAATCGAAGTGGCTCGCCGTAATACCGCTTCCGAGCAGATAACGCAGCACGTCCATTTCGTTGATAAGAAACGTAAGCGGGAACTGCTGTCGCAGATGATCGGTGAAGGTAACTGGCAGCAGGTGCTGGTCTTTACCCGCACCAAACATGGTGCCAACCACCTGGCTGAGCAACTGAACAAAGACGGCATCCGCAGTGCGGCTATTCATGGCAACAAGAGCCAGGGGGCGCGTACCCGCGCATTAGCCGACTTTAAATCCGGCGGTATTCGCGTGCTGGTGGCGACGGATATCGCCGCGCGTGGGCTGGATATCGAAGAGCTGCCGCACGTCGTCAACTACGAGCTGCCTAACGTACCGGAAGATTATGTTCATCGTATCGGCCGTACCGGTCGCGCAGCCGCCACCGGCGAAGCGCTGTCGCTGGTCTGCGTAGACGAGCATAAACTGCTGCATGATATCGAACGTCTGCTGAAAAAAGAGATTCCGCGTATTGCCATCGATGGCTATGCACCGGATCCGTCTATCAGAGCGGAACCGATTCAAAACGGCCGCCAGCAGCGTAGCGGTGGCGGCGGTCGTGGTCAGGGGCAAGGACGTAACGCCCAGGGGCAGGGTCGCAGCCAGCAGTCTGCGCCGCGTCGTAATGATGGCGAAGCGCCGAAAACCGGGGCGAAACCTTCGCGCCGCAGCGGCGAGGCGAAACCGGCTGGCGAGCAACAGCGCCGCCGTCGCCCGCGTAAACCTGCGGCCGCTGAGTAACCGCCTCCCGCCACATGGACATCATCCGGGCAACACGCTTTGCCCGGATGATGCAACGTCACTTGCACGCAGCGTACATGGTGTCTCTGGGTTCTTCCTGCGCGAGCCCGGTGATTCCCGGTCGGTAGATTGACAAATCCCGAGCATCATTCCACATTGCTCAGAAAGAAACTCCTCCTGCTAGGCAAAAAGTGTCACAATAGTGGCTGTTTATACAGTATTCAGGTTTTCTCATGGCTTTGACCGCTGCGCTGAAAGCGCAAATTGCCGCCTGGTATAAGGCGCTTCAGGAACAGATTCCGGATTTTATTCCCCGTCCGCCACAGCGGCAGATGATTGCCGATGTGGCAAAAACGTTTGCCGGGGAAGAAGGCCGACACCTGGCCATTGAGGCGCCCAC
Source organism: Raoultella sp. (assembly GCF_039594335.1). Classification (NCBI taxonomy): domain Bacteria; kingdom Pseudomonadati; phylum Pseudomonadota; class Gammaproteobacteria; order Enterobacterales; family Enterobacteriaceae; genus Klebsiella; species Raoultella sp. Next base: position 10,643 of record NZ_JBCNNS010000006.1, on the reverse strand, counting down.
TGGCGTCGGGAAGACGTTGTCATACCTGATTCCCGGCATCGCCATCGCCCGTGAGCAGCAGAAAACCCTGGTGGTGAGTACCGCCAACGTAGCGCTACAGGATCAGATCTACAGCAAAGATCTGCCGCTGCTGCGCAAAATTATTCCCGATCTGCGTTTTACCGCCGCGTTTGGTCGCGGGCGCTATGTTTGCCCGCGCAATCTTACGGCGCTGGCCAGCACTGAACCAACGCAGCAGGACCTGCTGGCGTTTCTCGATGACGATCTCACGCCGAATAATCAGGCTGAACAGAAGCTGTGCGCGACGCTGAAAACCGACCTCGACAGCTACCGCTGGGACGGTCTGCGCGATCACACCGATAAACCTGTCGATGATGCGCTATGGAGCCGCCTGAGCACCGACAAAGCCAGCTGCCTCAATCGCAACTGCCACTATTATCGCGAATGTCCGTTCTTTGTTGCCCGACGAGAAATCCAGGAGGCGGAAGTGGTGGTGGCGAACCATGCGCTGGTGATGGCGGCAATGGAGAGCGAAGCGGTGTTGCCGGAGCCGAAAAACCTACTGCTGGTGCTCGATGAAGGCCATCATTTACCGGACGTAGCCCGCGACGCGCTGGAAATGAGTGCGGAAATGACCGCCTCCTGGTACCGGCTACAGCTGGATCTGTTCACTAAGCTGGTGGCGACCTGTATGGAGCAGTTTCGGCCGAAAACTACGCCGCCGCTGGCCAATCCTGAGCGCCTGACCAGCCACTGTGAGGAGCTGTATGAACTGATCGCCTCGCTGAACGCTATCCTTAATCTCTATATGTCTGCCGGCCAGGAAGCCGAGCATCGTTTTCCGATGGGCGAGTTGCCGCAGGAGGTGATGGATATCTGCCAGCGCCTGGCGAAACTGACCGAGATGTTGCGCGGGCTGGCGGAGCTCTTTCTTAACGACCTCGGGGAAAAAACCGCTAGTCACGACGTGGTACGCCTGCATCGGGTTCTGCTGCAAATGAACCGTGCGCTGGGGATGTTTGAAAGCCAGAGCAAGCTGTGGCGGCTGGCGTCGCTGGCGCAGTCATCTGGTGCGCCGGTCACCAAATGGGTGACACGCGATATGCGCGATGGTCAGACGCATATCTGGTTTCACTGCGTCGGCATTCGCGTCAGCGAGCAGCTGGAAAGATTGCTGTGGCGTAGCGTGCCGCATATTGTCGTCACCTCCGCCACCTTGCGCTCATTAAACAGCTTTTCACGCCTGCAGGAGATGAGCGGGTTGAAAGAGAAAGCTGGCGACCGCTTCGTGGCGCTGGATTCCCCCTTTAACCATGTTGAGCAGGGCAAAATTGTTATCCCGCAGATGCGCTATGAGCCGCTTATCGATAACGAAGAGCAGCATATTGCTGAAATGGCGGCTTATTTCCGCGAGCAGGTTGAAAGTAAAAAGCACCTCGGGATGCTGGTGCTGTTCGCCAGCGGGCGGGCGATGCTGCGTTTCCTGGAACATGTCCCCGATCTGCGCCTGCTCTTGCTGGTTCAGGGCGATAAGCCGCGCTACCGGCTGGTAGAGCTGCACCGTAAGCGCGTCGAAGGAGGGGAGCGTAGCGTGCTGGTGGGGCTCCAGTCCTTTGCCGAAGGGCTGGATCTAAAAGGTGAGCTGCTCAGTCAGGTACATATTCATAAAATCGCTTTCCCGCCGATAGACAATCCGGTGGTGATTACCGAAGGCGAATGGTTGAAGAGCCTGAATCGTTATCCGTTTGAAGTGCAAAGTCTGCCCGGCGCCTCTTTTAACCTTATTCAGCAGGTCGGACGCTTGATTCGCAGCCATAGCTGCTGGGGTGAAGTGGTGATTTACGATAAGCGTTTATTGACCAAAAACTATGGTAAGCGTCTACTGAACGCATTGCCTGTTTTTCCCATAGAACAGCCTGCCGTTCCAGAAGTTATCGTCAAAACGAAAGCAAAACAGACGCGTCGTAAACGGCGTTAACGGTGCGATGTCGGCGATGTGAGCAGCTAACAGGAGTCTTCGATGGACTACAGCAAGATCATTAAAGAAGTCGGGCGCGGGAAAAATCACGCGCGTGACCTGGATGTGGATACTGCCCGTGCGCTTTACTCGCGGATGCTGGATGGCGAGGTGACTGAGCTGGAGCTGGGCGGGATTTTAATCGCTCTGCGTATTAAGGGCGAAGGCGAAGCGGAAATGAAAGGCTTCTATGAAGCCATGCAGCAGAAGACTCTGCGTCTGACGCCGCCTGTCGCCAGACCCATGCCGATTGTGATCCCCAGCTATAACGGTGCGCGTAAGCAGGCTAATTTGACCCCTCTGCTTGCGGTTTTACTGCATAAGCTCGGCTTTCCGGTAGTGGTGCATGGTATCAGCCACGATCCGACCCGGGTGTTGACGGAAACGATTTTTGAGCTGATGGGGATCCCCGCCACCCGGCATGCGGGTCAGGCGCAGGCTCGGCTCGACTGCCATGAGCCGGTGTATATTCCGGTCGGCGTACTCTGCCCACCGCTGGAAAATCAGCTTGCCCTGCGCTGGCGTATGGGCGTGCGCAACAGCGCACATACTCTGGCAAAACTGGCGACGCCATTTGCTGAAGATGCGGCGCTACGCTTATCGAGCGTTTCTCACCCGGAGTATGTAGGCAAAGTTGCAAAATTCTTTAACGGGATCGGCGGACGGGCGTTATTAATGCACGGGACGGAAGGTGAGGTGTATGCCAATCCGCTGCGTTGTCCGCAAATTAGCCTGATTGACGCTTCGGGGACGCAAGTGGTGCATGAACGCCAGAGCGAGCTGCCGGAGGAGGGGACTGTACTGCCGGAATCAAAAGATCCTCAGGTCACCGCCCGTTGGATTGAGCGCTGCATCGTGGGCAGTGAGCCGCTGCCGACATCGCTGAGAATTCAACTGGCCTGCTGCCTGGTGGCGACCGGTGAGGTTACGACCCTGGAGCAGGGGCTGAGCAGGGTGGCGGAACACTGGTAGTCGCCGGTTTCCCCTGAAAAGAAGCACATTCCAATAAAAAAAGCCCGTCCGGTGGCACGGACGGGCAAAACAAGGGTATTAAAGGGTCGTTCAGGGTTAATACAGGTCGTGTAGCGATTATTTATAGATAACCGCAGTACCGCTAATTTTGTTGTTGGAGTTAGCGGAGGTGATGCTGTAACCAGTCGCACCAGCGGCTGCCGCTTTTTCAGCCAGTTTGGCTTCCAGTCCATCCAGAGTCGTTGCGCCTTCCGCAGACACCACGCCAATTTTGTTCATACTTTCAGCCTGAGACGGGCTAACCGGTTGAGCGGCGAAAGCGCCGAAGGACAGAGTAGTAAGGGCAATAGCAGCGGCAGCATATTTAATGGTTTTCATAGTTAATCTCTCGCAGGTTATCTTGTTAAGGGGACGATGTTCCGTCGATGTGATAAGTATCACGCTTTTTTGTGAGAGATAAAATCGAAGGAAATTAACAGTCTTCATCGATTTTTTTGAATGATTATTAATTTACTGAATATTAATAAATTATTTCATGACAGGATGGCCGCCAGGACTTTCACGGGATGAAGAATTTTTTCAAGGCACATTTTGCTAATTTTTTGGCCAGAAAACGTGCGCGAAAAGATAATGACTTCTACGGTAATGAACGGTAAAGGAAGGTCAGCGTAGCTGGCTGTCCTTGGATCCACGGCGATTATATCCTGAAAAGTTATTGTTATGTAAATCTTTATCCTGTTGGCACTTCACGCAGTATCTGACCCCCGGGATCGCCTTCCTTCGTGCCTCGGGAATGGGCTCTCCACATTCATCACAAAATTTGTGGCTCTCTCCGCTGGGAAGGGCGTTTCTCGCCCGCGCGACCGCATCGTCAACGGTGCTGTCGATCTGATCCTGGACTGCGCCATCACTTGCCCAACCTGATGCCATGATGTACCTCCTCACTGTTGTTACTATCATTATATACCCAGAATAATTCGCGCTGCGGGAGAGCGACGATGCAGAGCGTCCCCCCAGGAACTGGCTCCGGTAAGTGACTGGGGTGAGTGACAAATCTGTCCGCAACAGATTTGCATGCTGCGCTGCGGTGGCCTGTATAGGTGAGGCCCACAGATGAGCCGAGTAACGAAGCCAACGTGCAGGCAACTCAAGCATGACGGGTAGAATGAAGATGGGGGCAAAAATGGTTCAGGCAAGGGATCAGATTTCCGACCAGTCCCGCAGCAGGTTATGGTACAGATTAAGCAGCGATAGCACCTCATCACTCTCGCCGTGGCGACTCTTCAGCGTCTGAATATTACGATCCAGCTCGAATAGCATGCCGCGCCGTTTGTCATCGCGGATCATCGACTGGATCCATAAGAAGGAGGCCACGCGTACGCCCTGGGTCACCGGCGTCACGCAGTGCAGACTGCTTGACGGGTAGAGCACCAGGTCGCCTGCTGGCAGCTTGACCGTATGCTGACCATAGGTGTCGTTCACCACCAGCTCACCGCCTTCATAACTCTCCGGCGCGCTCAGGAACAGGGTGGCAGAAAGGTCGGTACGCATCCATCCGCCCAGGGCCTGACTACGGACCGCACCGTCAACATGAAAACCGTAGGTTTCACTCTGCTGATAGCGGTTAAACAGCGGGCTGGAGAGCGTTTTGGGCAGGGCGGCAGCGAAGAACAACGAGCTGCGGTTGAGCGCCGTGAGAACCCTGTTCTGCAATTCGCCATACAGCGGGCTACGGGTATCGACCTGCTGATTTTTTTTCACCAGCGCGCCCTGATCGCCGGTCGTGGCTCGCCCGTCCACCCAGTCGGCCTGCTGCAGCTGCGCACGAAAATCGTCAACTTCCTGCGGGCTGAGAACGGCGGGAATATGGTACATCATAGTTGTTTCTCCTGATGAAACGGGGCGTTGCCGCCCCGTCATGGATTAGAAATGCACGTTGGCGGTCAGCAGGAAAGTACGCGGTTCGCCCGGGTGATAACGGTAGCCGCTCTTGTTGATTGAGGCGACATAATTGGTATCGAACAGGTTATAGACGTTCAACTGCAGATCGACGTTACGGTTGATACGATAGCCCACTTTCGCATCCGCCACCCAGTAGCCTTCGGTGTAGGACGGCGTACCGACGGCGCCGTCGCTGCCGCGATGCATGCTGCCGATGTAGCGAGCGCCCGCGCCAAGGGAGATGGCATCGGTTGCCTGGTATTGGCTCCAGAGGGTAAAGGCGTGCTCAGGCGTGTACGGCAGCGCGCTGGTGCCATCCTGGGCGATGTTTTTGCCTTCGCGGATGCTGGCGTGCTGCTGGGTATATCCGCCGATGACCTGCCAGTCCTGGGTGATATTACCGGCCAGCGACAGCTCATAACCCTCAACGCGTTTTTTACCGTACTGCGAATAGGTGCCGTCGTCGTTTTGCTCGACTTCGTTCTCAATATCGGTACGGAAAAGCGCTGCCGTCAGCAGCAGACGTTTATCCATCAATTCCCACTTGGTGCCGACTTCGCTGGTCTTGGCTTTTTGCGGTTTAAAATCGGTACGGTTGGCGCTATTTCCGCTGCCGCCCTGGGCCAGGGCAAAGTTATTGCCGCCCGGAGGTTGCTGAGAGATAGCGTAGTTGACGTAAATGTTGCCGCTGTCGGTCAGGTGATACAGTGCACCGGCTTTCCAGTTCACCAGATTGCCGCTGGTGGAGGTATCAACCGTGGTGACCGGACTGTTTTTCGCCACGCCGTTCGGGCAGGCCACCGCACCGCGACCGGTGCCGCCGCACAGGCTGGCGCTGTCATATTTGGTCTGGTAGTTATCCAGACGAATGCCGCCGTTGAGTTCGAAATCACGGGTAATCTGCAGGGTATCGAAGGCATAAACGCCGAAGGTATCCGTCTGCCCGTTGGCGTTAGCGCCGCTGCGGTCCAGACCACCAATAGAGATGCTGCTATCGGGGTGGTAAATATTGACCGCCGGAGGCGTAATCGGGTACACACCGTAGTTGGTCTGCGTTTCCCGGGTCAGTTCGAAACCGGCGCTGATGTCATGTCCGATCGAGCCGGTATAAAACTTTGAGGTCAGGTTGGTCTGGTTGGTCAGAATTTTATTGCCGACGTCTTTGGTGTTCGCCAGACGCGACCAGGTCCAGGAACCGACATCGTTCGGGTCCGGCCGGGCGATGTTGGTCGCGCCGCCCATCACTGCGGTCAGCAGATAATCCTGTTTCACGCGCGACCAGCGAGTGGTGTTGCGAAGGGTGGTGCTATCGCTCAGGTCATGCTCGAAGCGCATGGTCACTGTATCAGTGGTTGAATCGTCGTAGTCGGAATCCGTCCCGTAGAAGTTGCTGGTGGCGACCTTACCCGAGTGATTGAGTGCTGCAGTGCCTGGGGTTGGCGCGGAGTACCCCGGCAGACCGATGGTCGGAATACCTCCGTCTGGCGTGTTGTGCTGGGTCACATGCAGATAGTTCAGATACAGACGGTTCTCAGTACCGAGACCAAACGCGACCGATGGGGCGATGCCGTAACGCTCGTTTTTGACATTATCGCGGCCGGCATCGTGGGTTTTTTCACCCATCAGATTCAGACGAACGGCGCTGGTTTCGCCGACGGTTTCATTGATATCGAGCGTACCACGGCGGAACCAGGCGCTGCCGGCGCTGACGGAAGCATCAATACCGGAGTCCAGACGCGGCTGCTTGCTGATCATATTGATTGAGCCGCTCGGGGCGCTACGGCCGTAGTCAGAACCCGACGGGCCTTTAATCACCTCCACCTGTTCGGTGTTAAAGGTATCGCGGGTCACACTACCGATATCGCGGACGCCGTCGACATAGATACTGTTAGAGGTATCGGCCCCACGCATGTAAATGCTGTCGCCGGTCGACGAGCTGCCGTTCTCCCCGGCGTAGAAGGCCCCGACACCGGGAACGTTTTTCAACGCATCGGTCAGGTTAGTCACGCCCTGATCTTTCATCACCTGGTCGGAGACCACGGTGACCGTACGAGTGGTATCGGCGAGCGGTCGGGAAAATTTGGGGTCGGCGGATTGCGTCGGGGCGTAAAGAGAGGGCGCCTGTGCTTCCACCACCAGCGTTTCACCGCTATTTTGTTCCGTGCTGCCTGCGGCAAGCGCCAGACCTGTCGGCGACAGGCTCAGACACATGCCGGTAAAAATCGTCAGCGAGCTAAAACTGCTGAACGGTAAATTTTGTTTTTTGTCCATTTCAATAAGCAACTTATAGTTTTATTTTAAGCCATTACAACCGCAGACCCAGTGATGGCGGGTCCCGACCGCTGCAGGTGATTTGTTAAAATAACAATGCATTTGATAATGATTGTGATAATCATTATCAAATGGCGGCGAATTTTTATCACTCATTGCTAAAAAAATAAATACATTTCTTTACGTGAACTGCAATTTTTCTACATAAAGGGTTGGTGTCGGGACAGGCCGGGCCTTGAGGGCCGGAAACACGATGGGTTTCGACCCGTTCAGCGCTGTGGATTATTTATAGATAATGGCGGTACCGGACATTTTATTCGCGCTGCTGGCGGAGTTGATTCGCCAGGCTATCGCCTCTTTTTGATGTGCTTTTTCCGCCAGTTTCGCCTGCAGATCATCCAGATTGCTGGCGCCAGAAGCGGGGACGGTGCCAGCCGTGCGTAGCGGACCGCTCTCGACGGTAGATGGCAGGGGGGAGCTCCCGGCTTGGGCAATAAAAGAGGTGGAGGCAAGGGTGATTGCGGTGAGTAACAGCAGATTTCTTTTCATGAGCATATCCTCATTAACTGCATGGGACATACTTTAAGTTTAGGCTCTTACGGCAGGATAGACAGGGTAAAAAACTGAAGCCAGACAATATCTTTTTTCAATAAATGGCGGCCCGACCAGGCGCACGCCGTGGGGCGGGCAAGAACAAACCGGCTTAACGGGCGTCCGGGCGGATCAGGTCGAAACGCAGATTTTCATCGATAGTGTAATAGGCGCTCGGCCCGCCGGCACGAAGAATTGGCCTGGCCTTAGCGGTCTGATACACGCCATTTTCCAACAACGATTCATCGATATGTACCGCGACCACTTCACCCAGCACCAGCCAGCTGTCGACAGGCTCGCCATCGGCACGAGTCAGGCGAATACATTGAGAGAGCCGGCATTCGAAGTTGACCGGGCTTTCTGCGACCCGAGGGGCGGTGACGATACGGCTGGCGGCGGGAGTCAGCCCGGCGCGGGCAAATTCATCTTCGTCGCGAGGGATGCTGGCGGAGGTTTCGTTCATCGCTTCAGCCAGAGGGCGGGTGGCCAGATTCCAGACAAACTCTTTGGTTTCGACAATATTCTGTACACTGTCCTTCCAGCCGCTGCTGGCAAAACCGATAATCGGTGGCCGATAGTTAAAACAGTTAAAGAAGCTGTAGGGGGCAAGATTGCGATGGCCAGCGGCGTCCAGAGAGGCGATCCAGCCGATAGGACGTGGGCCGATAATCGCGTTAAGCGGGTCGTGCGGCAGGCCATGTCCCTGTGAGGGTTGATAGAAATACATAGAACACCCGTAAGCGAATAAGAGATATCCAGACTCCCTTATTTACCGCGCCGCCGTCAACGGGTATCTTACGCGGCTGTTCAAAGGAGATTGCCATGAAAGCCCAGAAACCGGGGTTACACCCGCGTAACCGTCATCATCAACGTTATGATTTGCCCGCGCTATGCCAGGCTCACCCTGAGCTGCAAGGCTTTATCACCCTTAATCCGGTGGGGGAGCAGACCATCGATTTTGCTAACCCGCTGGCGGTGAAGGCGCTGAATAAGGCACTGCTGGCGCACTTTTACGCGGTGAAACACTGGGATATTCCGGACGGCTTCTTATGCCCACCGGTGCCGGGCAGAGCGGATTATATCCACCACCTGGCCGACCTGCTGGCGCTGGATACCGGCACTATTCCTGAAAATGCCAGCATCCTGGACGTCGGCACCGGTGCAAACTTAATTTATCCGCTGATTGGTGCGCATGAGTACGGCTGGCGCTTTACCGGCAGCGAAGTTAGTCCGGAAGCAATCGCCAGCGCGCAGGCGATCGTTAACGGTAACCCGGGACTCAACCGCCAGATTCGTCTGCGTCGACAGAAAGAGCGCGGGGCTATCTTTAGCGGTATTATTCATAAAAACGAGTGTTTTGATGCGACGTTGTGCAACCCGCCGTTTCACGACTCCGCTGCCAGTGCGCAGGCCGGCGGTGAGCGCAAGCGTCGGAATCTGGGGTTGGGGGCGGACAGCGTGATGAACTTCGGCGGCCAGCAGCAGGAGCTGTGGTGCGAAGGCGGTGAAGTGGCGTTCATTACGCAGATGATCCGCGAAAGCCAGCAGTTTGGTCGCCAGGTGAAATGGTTCACCTCACTGGTATCACGCGGCGATAATCTGCCGCCGCTTTATCGTGCGCTGACCGAAGCCGGTGCGGCGAAGGTGGTGAAAAAAGAGATGGCCCAGGGGCAGAAGCAGAGTCGCTTTATCGCCTGGACCTTCATGGACGAGACTAAGCGTCGCCGTCCGCTGGCGCGGTAAGGATCTTCGTTCGGGAGGCCTGCCCGCGCGAAATGAGCCCTGCGCCGTGATTATAGCGTCGGTTCTGCGGGCGGTGGTGCGGCGGTGGGCGTTGGTGCCGGCAGAACCTGGTAGGTTTGTACCGGCGCCCGTACCCCGGCGAGGTCGAAGTGTTTCTTCACCTGCGTATCGAGAGCAAAGCGTACCGTCCACTGTTTCAGCGGCAGGGTGGTGAAGGTGACCCGCAGGGTAAATGCCGTATTGCTCAGGCCGACAAGCCCGGCAAATGATGGCTCGCCAATCACCAGTCCGCGAATCTCCTCCTGATCCATCACGTCGGCAACCGCATTTTTCAGTGCCTGACCGGCTTTATCCAGATCCTCCTGTCTGTCGACATCGTAGTTGGCAACCACTGAACCGATACCGCGTACGAAGTTCGCAAAGGTGGTAATCGAGGACCACGGGATAATATGGTACGCGCCGGTATCCTGACGCACGCCAACGGAACGGATCGACATCCGTTCCACCGTGCCGGTTAACGGCCCGATGGTCACCAGATCGCCGGTATTCATCCCGTTTTCAAACTGGATAAAAATGCCGGTGATAATATCTTTGACCAGCGTCTGGGCTCCGAACGAAATGGCCAGCCCCAGCGCACCGGCGCCAGCCAGCAGCGGTGCAATGTTTACCCCTACCTCGGAGAGCAGGATCATCGCCGTGATGGTGCTGATAATGACCGCCAGCGCGTTACGAAATAACGTCAGTAGCGTGCGGGCACGAGCCCCCGGTAGCGGACGGCCGTGAATGTCCGAGGCCAGGCGGTTTTCAATCAGGCTGGCGAGCAGCGTCCAACCGACGGCGGAGAAGAACAGAATCAGCGCGATGCGAATCAGCACATCCACCGTTTTTTGTCCGGCGCCGTTTTGCATCCAGTTCCAGAAATCAAACAGTCCCCACGCGCTCATCAGCAGCATAATCGCTACGCAGACCACTAAAATTCGTGCCACTTTGAGCGCGACGGAGATCCAGTCGTTCAGCCGTTTTTGCAATTCAGGATAGTTGCGCTGGGTCTGCGGCGACAGGGTGATGGCTTTTGCTATCCAGCGTGACAAGATACCGGAGAGCAGCG
>NZ_JBCNNS010000059.1:0-27562 GCF_039594335.1 Raoultella sp. | reverse complement strand
CATTAATGTCAATTAAAGTCATTATTAAAGTGTGTATTTTACAAAAGTATAGGTGCTATATCCCACTATAGTAGCAATCATAATAGCCAACAGGATGTACAGTGCCAGGCGGCGCCCTCGGTAGATCCCAAACATAATGAACCTCGTTTAATATATGTTTATTAACATTCTGTAATGATTGTTTTAGGGATTAACTTATTACTGATTTGAAATTTTGCGAGGAGTTGTAAATTGTCCTGGATCAACTTTTATCTCGCTATATAAAATCATATTCGTTCATTGGCCAGAAATGATTTCAGGCTTTCCGAATAACGGAATTTATAAGGAAAATTTATTTTGACCAGAATAATTCATTCCCATAATACTCCCCATACGGGAGATACTGCATCGCAGCCCGCCTACCAACAGAGTGTTGAGCAGGTGCTGGCGCAGAAAACAAGTCGCGCCGAGGGATTGCACTCCGCCGAGGCCGCAGAACGCCTGGCCTCCTTTGGCCCTAACGCGCTGCCGGAAAAGAAAAGCAAGCCGGCCTGGCTGCGTTTCCTGGCCCACTTTAACGACGTGCTGATTTTCGTCCTGCTGGCGGCGGCGGCGCTGACGGCGGTGATGGGGCACTGGGTGGATACCCTGGTTATCCTCGGCGTCACGGTCATCAACGCCCTGATTGGCCATGTGCAGGAGAGCAACGCCGAAAAATCCCTGCAGGGGATCCGCAACATGCTCTCCAGCAACGCGCGAGTACAGCGTAACGGCAAACACGAAACCTTGCCAACCCGCGAGCTGGTGCCGGGGGATATCGTTATTCTGCGGGCTGGCGACCGGGTTCCGGCGGATATGCGCCTTATCGAAACCCACAACCTGCGCGTGGAAGAGGCGATTTTGACCGGCGAATCAACGGTGGTGGATAAAATCACCGATGCACTACAGGGCGAACTGCCGCTGGGCGACCGCACCAACATGGTATTTTCCGGTACGACCATCAGCGCTGGCGGAGGCGTCGGCGTGGTGACGGAGACCGGGCAGGATACGGAACTTGGGCACATCAACCAAATGATGGCCGGTATCGAGAAGCATCGCACGCCGCTGCTGGTGCAGATGGATAAACTGGGGAAAGCGATTTTCGTCATTATCCTCGCCATGATGGCGGCGCTGTTTGCCTTCAGCCTGGCCCTGCGTGATATCCCGCTGGGGGAGCTGCTGCTCTCCCTGATTAGCCTGGCCGTCGCCGCCGTCCCGGAAGGGCTGCCGGCGATTATCTCGATCATTCTCTCACTCGGGGTGCAGGCGATGGCGCGCAAACACGCCATTATTCGCAAGCTCCCGACGGTAGAAACGCTGGGCGCGATGACCGTGGTCTGTTCGGATAAAACCGGAACGCTGACCATGAACGAAATGACGGTCAAAGCGATTATCACTGCCGATTGCTGCTACCGGGTTGAGGGGGACAGCTACGAGCCGCAGGGCAATATCTATCTGGAAGGCAGCGATGAACCGGTACAGATTCATCCCGGAAGCGTACTGGAAACGTATCTGCGTACCATCGATCTGTGCAACGACAGCCAGCTGGTACAGGACGCGCGCGGCCTGTGGGGCATTACCGGCGGGCCGACCGAGGGGGCGTTAAAAGTGCTGGCGGCGAAGGCAAAGTTGCCGCCGGTTGAGACGCAACTGGTGGCCAAAATTCCGTTTGATTCCCAGTATAAGTACATGGCGACACAGCAGAACATCGACAATGTAGAGCGTGTGCTGGTCACTGGCGCGCCGGATGTGATTTTCTCGATGTGCCGCGAGCAGATGACAAAGCAGGGCGCGGTTCCGTTCGAGCGCCAATACTGGGAGGATGAGATCTCTCGCTTCGCCAGCCAGGGGCTGCGTATGGTTGCCGCCGCCTGTAAGCCGGCGCAGGCCGGTAGCACGACGCTGACCCACGACGATCTGCGTGAAGGTCTGGTGTTCCTCGGCATCGCCGGGATGATGGATCCGCCGCGTCCGGAGGCTATTGACGCGATTCACGCCTGCCAGACCGCAGGGATCCGCGTGAAAATGATTACCGGTGATCACCCGCAGACGGCAATGAGTATCGGTCAGATGCTGGGGATCACCAACAGCCACCAGGCGATGACCGGCTATCAGCTGGAGCACATGGAGGATGACGAACTGGCGAAGGTCGCCGTGGAGTACGACATTTTCGCCCGTACCAGTCCGCAGCATAAGCTGCGCCTGGTCAAAGCGCTGCAGGATACCGGTGAAGTCGTCGGCATGACTGGTGACGGCGTGAACGATGCCCCGGCACTCCGCCAGGCCGACGTCGGCATTGCGATGGGAATCAAAGGTACTGAAGTCACCAAAGAGGCGGCCGACATGGTGCTGACGGACGATAACTTCGCCACCATTGCCAGCTCGGTGAAAGAGGGACGTCGCGTCTACGACAACCTGAAGAAAACGATTCTGTTTATTATGCCCACCAACCTGGCGCAGGGGCTGCTGATTATCATTGCCCTGCTGGCGGGGAACATTATTCCGCTGACGCCGGTGTTGATTCTGTGGATGAACATGGCGACCTCCGCCACGCTCTCTTTCGGTCTCGCTTTTGAAGCTGCGGAGCGCAATGTCATGAACCGTCCGCCGCGGAAAACCGGCCAGCACGTCATGGATGGCTTCGCCATCTGGCGCGTCGCCTTCGTCGGAACCATGATTGCCGTCGCCGCCTTTATTCTTGAGGCCTGGCTGGCGCCACGCGGGCATAGCGCTGAGTTTATCCGCACCGTGCTGTTGCAGATGCTGGTGACCGCGCAGTGGGTATACATGATTAACTGTCGTCGCAGCGAGGGCTTCTCATTAAATCGCGGTCTGCTGCGCAACAAAGGCATCTGGCTGGTCAGCGGCGTGCTGCTGCTCCTGCAACTGGCGATTATCTACCTGCCCTTTATGCAGACGATGTTTGGCACCGAGTCGTTGCCGCTGCGCTACTGGTTTATCACCCTGGCGATTGCCATTGTGATGTTCCTGGTGGTGGAGATCGAGAAGCGCTTGACCCGCCCGTTACGTAAAACGGCCTGATCCCCGTCATCCCTCTCCGATCAGGGGAGGGATGATGCACCGTCGGCAAGGAATCCTGATGACAAACATTTTGCGCCTGGTCTTACTGACCCTTAGCCTGTCAGGCTACGCCTTGACGGCCACCGCAGCACCCGCCATCCCGGTTCGCGCGGCTGTTGTTCAACGGCTACCGCATGTGGCTGAACGCCTGCTTCCTGGCCGTATTGAAGCGATTCATGACGTGGAGATCCGTGCGCGCACCGAGGGGACGATTGTGCAGCGCCACTTTCAGGACGGGCAGTACGTCAGGAAGGGGGATGGGCTGTTCACCCTCGACGATGCCCAACCCCGGGCTGCGCTGGCGCTGGCCGAGGCTGAGCTGAAAAGTGCGCAGGCTTCTCTGCGTCAGGCCCGACAACTGCTGACCCGCTATCAACAGTTGAAAAATAACCACTCCATCAGCCGCAACGATGTCGATAACGCCCGAATGCAGCGTGATGTGGCCGCCGCCGCCGTTGAACAGGCGAAAGCGCGCGTCACGACTCAGCAAATTACGCTGGATTATACGCGCATCGACTCGCCGCTGAGCGGGCGTATTGGCCACAGCCGCTTTCATGTCGGCAGCCTGGTGGGGCCGACCAGCGGCATGCTGGTGGATATCGCGCAGCTCGACCCGATTCGCGTCTCTTTCGCCTTAGATGAAGCCGCCTTTTACAGTAAAGTCGGGCAGCATGCCGATATCGGTGCGCTGAAGCAGGCGTGGCTGGTACAGATTGAACCCGACGGCAAGCGGGAAAATGGGGGGCTGACCTCGGTCGATAACCGGATTGATACTCGTACCGCCAGCGTAGTGCTGTGTGCCGAATTCGCCAATCCGCAGCATCGCCTGCTGCCGGGCGGCAACGTGCCGGTTATTCTTCGCCCGCGACAGGCGCAGGAGAGTCTGATGATCCCGGTTGCCGCCGTTCAGCAGGATGCACAGGGGTTCTATAGCTGGGTGGTGACGGGACATAACACCGTTGTGCGCGCCGTTTGACCTCGGGCGGCCAGCAGGGACAGCAGTTTGTCGTGATGGACGGTCTGCAGGCGGGCGAGCGCGTGGTGACAGACGGCGTGCAGCGTCTGGGTGACGGCGCTGCCGTTCAGTTGCTGAAATAAGGAAAGGAGAAGGGATGCTGGTGGCAACGGTGATCGGGATGGCGTTTATTCCCTCGCTGTTCGTGCTGTTCGTGCTGTTCGTGCTGTTCCAGCGTCTGCGCGAGTGGGGGCATCGGCGGATCTAAGAGCGGGTCTGTCGGCAATGTCTGGTCGCCCGGCCAGATGCGTAGCGCTTATCGGGCTACGGGATCACAGCGGTCCGGGGGACGACTTGCTCTCCACTGCGATCATGGTGACGAACGGGTGATACTGCCACGGTACGCTGCCGCCTTTCCGATACATCTTTGAAATGGTACCGTCGAGATAGAGCATCTGCCGCACGTCGAGCTTTGACTGCGCGTAGCAGGAGAAATCGTAGAAGTTGGTTTCGCGATCGCTGAGCATAAAAATCACCTGGCCCTGCCGGGTGATGCCGACGCCATTGCGCAGCTTGCGTGAGCTGGCGGACGGCTTCAGGCGCCAGTTTATTTTGCCGTTTTCAATCAACATCGGGCCGGACTGCACGGCGTAGGTGATTGTCGACGATGGTTTAAATTTAGCGATGCTGACGATCCCTGCTTTCTGTCCTTGAAGATAAAACACCCCGCCGGGGCGGATAAAAAAGTTGCCGCCGCCGGAAGCGCGATTAAGCGGCGCTTTCTGTACGCCTTTTTCGATATACAGCCCCAGCGGCGTGTAGCTCTTCGCATAAATACCGCCGTTCATTGCCATCTGTACGCGTCCGTCCTGATTGATATCCGCCAGCAGCCCACGCAGCGATCCGAAGGCCTCACCGTCCGCTTTTTTCCAGTACATCACGATGCGCTCGCGCTGCGAATTGACGGTATAGCTTTGTAGCGTCAGCGACGGGTCGGTGAGGGTACATTTTGCGCCGACCAGCGCGGAGAGGGGAAGCAACAGTGCTGGCAGCAGCGGCAAGAGGCGCAAAGTCATGAGAGCGTTCCAGGTATGCCGCAGGAAGAGACGGGGCGGCGAAATCAATATTGGCCGCAGTATACCTTTTGCCGGACTATGCCGCCCAGATTTCGCAGTGCTTTTGCACCAGACCGATTAGCGAGCCGCCGCCAGCGACAAATTCACGCATCTGGCGGGCTTCGCTCTTCTCCTGCCGCAGCTGGCGTCCGATCGCCTCAAGGGTGCTGGAGGCATTGAGCGTATCGGCGTAGGGCATCAGGCGGGGGAGCAACTGTAAAATCTCCTCGCGAAGCTGGCGCTGCTCGCCGCTGTGAACATCGGTGTTGATGCCTTTCAGCCCGTAGCGACAGGCCTGGTAGCGGTTAAAAGGATACAGCAGGTAGTCATCAGGATGATGTTTAAACGGCCTCTCCGTCAGCAGCCAGCAGGCGAGGGTCTGGATGAATCCGGCGATATTGATCGCCTGCGCGAGAGTGAGCGGGGTATCCATTACCCGCACTTCGACGGTGCCAAAACGGGGACTGGGGCGAATGTCCCAGTGCAGATCTTTCATACTGTCGATCATGCTGGTATAGCTGAGACGTCGGAACAGACGGATAAACTCCTGCCAGCTGTTGACCCACGGCATCGGCCCGTTGTCAGGATAAGCGGCGAACAGATTCAGACGCGAACAGGCAAAACCGCTGTCGGCGCCGTCGAGCCACGGAGAGGCCGCATTCAGCGCAATACAATGTGGGACGAAGTGCGAGAGACCATGCAAAAGATAAATTGCATCATCGCCATTCTGGCAGCCAACATGGACGTGTTGGCCGAATATCGTGGACTGCTGGGCCAGGTAGCCGAAGTGCTCCACGGTTTTCAGATAGCGCGGATTATCGCTGATTTGCTGGCGCTGCCAGGTCTGGAAAGGATGGGTGCCGCCGCCGCAGATTTGCAGATGGTGCCGGGCGGCAGTGCGTAAAACCGCCTGCTGGATGGTGCCCAACTGCATCGCGGCCTGGTGGATATCGCGACAAACCCCGGTGGCGATTTCCAGCATGCTTTCAGTGATGTCATGTTTCGCCTCACCGACGCTGAGGCCGCTTTTCACGTCATCGATGAGCAGCGAGGAGTCCTGGCTCAGATCGTATCCTGGCGGATTGACCACCTGAAGCTCCAGTTCAATTCCCAGGCTGAAGGGGGCGGAACGGTGAAAGTCGGGTAGTGGCATGGTGACTCCCTGATGAGCATGATAAACGAAGTATAGATGGGATCGACCCGGGCTGATAATTGCGCGGAAATGATGAATTTATTTTATATAAAGTGACGCTGCGTTATTATTACTGAAGTTTACTATGCGGCAATAAATAGTCTGGTGCAATTCTGCAACTTATTTCCCTCTGGTGGTGCGTAAAAATAAGGGTTGTTTATTTTTTCAATTAAAATCATTTAGATATGATATGATTCTCTTATTTTATAAGTGCTTTCACACCTATTTTTAGCGCTGATAAACTGGTATGCATTTTGCCTGTTAAATAACGACTTTTATTTAACAGGGACAATGTGATGCTAAATAACACCGTACTTTTGCGCAAACGTCATCTCGCCATCGCTGTGAGCGGCGCACTGGCGCTCTTTGCCTCCCTGCAGGCCAATGCCTCCACGCTGCGGATCGCCATGACCGCCGCCGATATCCCCCTGACATTTGGACAGCCCGATCAAGGGTATGAAGGCAACCGCTTCACCGGTATTCCGCTGTACGATGCGCTGGTCGAGTGGGATCTTTCCCAGGGCGAAAAACCCAGCGGCCTGGTTCCGGGCCTGGCGACGGAGTGGCACGTTGACCCGCAGAACCAAAGTCGCTGGATTTTTACCCTCCGTCCCGGGGTGAAGTTTCATGATGGCAGCGAGGTGAACGCCGACGCCATCGTCTGGAACGTCGATAAAGTGCTGAATAAAGCCGCGCCGCAATATGCACCGGGGCAGATTGGCAATACGCTGTCCCGTATGCCGACGCTGAGCGGTGCGGAAAAAATCGATCAATATACGGTCGCGCTGACCACCTCCGAGCCGGATGCGCTGCTGCCGTATAACATCACCAACCTGTTCATTGTCTCACCGACGGCCTGGCAGAAACAGTATGACGCGGTACCGGCCAGCGTCGGCGATGCGGCGGCCCGCAGCAAGCAGGCGTGGACGGCGTTCGCCGCTCATGCGGTGGGCAGCGGTCCATTTAAAATGGAAAAACTGGTACCGCGCCAGCAGCTTATTCTGGATAAGAACCCGGATTACTGGAATAAAGCGCGCATTCCACGCGTCGATAAAGTGGTGCTGATCCCGCTGCCGGAGGCCAATGCCCGTACCGCCGCGCTGCTGTCAAAACAGGTGGACTGGATTGAAGCCCCGGCGCCGGATTCGATCGATCAGATCAAGGCCCAGGATTTTAAAATCTACGCCAACACCCAGCCGCACCTGTGGCCGTGGCAGTTTTCATTTGAAGAAGGCTCGCCGTGGAAAGATATCCGCGTGCGCAAGGCCGCCAACCTGTGCCTTAACCGCGCCGAGCTTAAAAGCTATCTCGGCGGCTACATGACCGAAGCGACCGGCGTCTATGAAGCCGACAGTCCGTGGCACGGCAAACCCACTTTCCAGATCAAATACGACCCGGACAGCGCTCGCAAACTGATGACCGAGGCCGGATTTAGCGCCGCCAAACCGCTGCACGTTACGGTGGCGACTTCTGCTTCCGGCTCCGGGCAGATGCAGCCGCTGCCGATGAATGAATACATCCAGCAGAGCCTGAAAAGCTGCTTCTTCAATGTCGATATCAAAGTGACGGAATGGAACACCCTGTTTACCAACTGGCGTCTGGGGGCGAAAGATCCCTCGGCGAAGGGGATCGATACGATCAACGTCAGTGCGGCGGTCAACGATCCTTACTTCGGCCTGATCCGCTTCTCGACCGCCAAAGCCTTCCCGCCGGTCGCCACCAACTGGGGCTATTTCTCTACGCCGGAGACGGAAAAGCTGGCGACGGCGGTGAAACACGCCTTTACCCCGGCGGAGATGGACAAAGCGGCCGGTGAACTGCATGCGGCTCTGGTCGACCAGGTTCCGTTCTTGTTTGTTGCTCATGACGTCGGGCCGCGTGCGATTTCGCCTGCGGTAACCGGGGTGGTCCAGCCACAAAGCTGGTTTATCGATCTCAGCCTGGTGAGTAAGAAAGAGTAATCGCGCAGGAGGAACAGATGATCAAGACGCTGCTATACCGCATTCTGCTGGCCATTCCGACGATGCTCGGGGTGGCGCTGATCTGTTTTATGCTGGTGCAGATTGCCCCGGGCGACCCGCTGGTATCGGTGATGCCGCCGGATGCCTCCGAGGCGCTACGCCAGACATTAATGCAGGCCTATGGCTTTGATAAACCGCTGCCTTTGCAGTTCGTGCACTGGCTATGGCGGGCGCTGCATGGGGATTTAGGCATGTCGGTGGCGACAGGCCGACCGGTGCTTGGCGAAGTGATGACGGCGGTCAGCTATTCGCTGCGTCTGGCGCTGCTGGCAACCATTATCGGTTTTGTGCTGGGCAGCCTGTTTGGCTTTGTTGCCGGCTACTTCCGTAACAGCATCGTTGATCGCCTGGCGTCACTGCTGTCGGTTTTCGGCGTCAGCGTGCCGCATTACTGGCTGGGAATGCTGCTGGTCATCGTCTTCAGCGTCAAATTTTCCCTGCTGCCGGCCACCGGCGGCGGACCGATTGGCGAGATTGGCTGGCAGTGGGACCGGGAACATCTGCAGTTCATGCTGCTGCCAGCGATTACGCTGTCGGTGATCCCGACCGGGATTATCGCCCGCACCGTGCGTTCGCAGGTGGCGGACATTCTCAGCCAGGAGTTTATTGTCGGTCTGCGGGCTCGTGGACTGAACGAATCACGCATCTTCCTCCACGTGGTGAAAAACGCCGCGCCAACCGCACTGGCGGTGATGGGGCTGCAGGTGGGGTATTTGATGGGCGGCTCGATTCTCGTTGAAACGGTCTTTTCCTGGCCGGGGACCGGTCTTCTGCTGAACACGGCGATTTTTCAGCGCGACCTGCCGCTGCTGCAGGGGACTATCTGGGTGCTGGCGCTGTTCTTTGTGCTGCTCAATCTGCTGGTGGATATCCTGCAAACCACCCTCGACCCGCGAATTAAGAGGAGCTGACTATGGTGGACACCGCGACGAAAATGGCGCCGGTTTCTCCGGTTCTGGCCGCCCGGCAGGGCTACTGGCGCGGCGTATTTCGCCGCCTACTGCGTGATCCCGGCGGCCTGATCGTTGGCACAATCATTTTGCTTCTGCTGGCGCTGGCGCTGTTTGGCCCGTGGCTGATAGTGAAAGATCCTTATCAAACTTCGATGTTTTTACGCCTTAAACCTATCGGCAGTGACGGTTTTGTGCTGGGTTCTGATGAACTGGGGCGCGATATGCTGTCTCGTCTGATTCTCGGCGCCCGGCTGTCGTTGTTCATGGGGATTGTGCCGGTGGTGCTCGCCTTTTTCATCGGCGGCGCCATCGGCATTATCGCCGGCTATGTGGGCGGTAAAACCAATACCCTGATTATGCGCACGGTCGATGTGTTCTATGCCTTCCCCTCGGTGCTGCTGGCGATTGCGCTCTCCGGCGCGCTGGGGGCGGGGATTGGCAATGCGTTGCTGTCGCTGACGCTGGTGTTTGTGCCGCAGGTGGCGCGAATTGCGGAAAGCGTCACCGCCCAGGTTCGCCACATGGACTATATCGAGGCCGCCCGCGCTACCGGGGCCAGCGCATTTACCATTATTCGCGTACAGGTTCTCGGCAATGTGCTGGGACCGATTTTTGTCTTCTCTACTGGCCTGATTTCGGTGTGCATGATCCTCGCCTCCGGCCTCTCTTTTCTTGGCCTGGGCGTGCGGCCGCCAGAGCCAGAATGGGGATTGATGCTCAATACCCTGCGCACGGCGATCTACACCCAGCCGTGGGTGGCGGCCCTGCCGGGACTGATGATTTTTATCACCTCCATTTCGTTCAATATCCTCGCTGACCGCCTGCGCACGGCGATGGCGATTAAGGAGTAACGATGCAACCTTTTATCAATATCGATCTTGGCGGCCCGGCTCAGCCGCTGCTGAAGGTTAATCATCTGTTGAAGTATTTTCGCGCCGGTGGCGCAAAAAGCCGTGAAGTGGTGCAGGCGGTGGATAACGTCAGTTTTACGGTGATGAAAGGTGAAACGCTGGGCGTGGTGGGGGAATCGGGGTGCGGCAAATCGACGACGGCGCGCCTGCTGATGCAGTTACTGAATCAGGACAGCGGCGAACTGATCTTTGACGGTCTGGCGGTCGGGTCAACGCGTCTGCCGATGAAAGAGTATCGCCGCCAGGTGCAGATGGTGTTTCAGGATAGCTATGCTTCGCTTAATCCGCGTATGACGATGGAGGAGAGTATCTCCTTCGGCCAACGTGTACACGGGGTGAGCGCCAAAGAAGCCAGAGAATATGCCCGCTATCTGCTGGCCCACGTTGGCCTCGAACCCGAACGTTTTGCCCACCGTTATCCGCATGCGCTCTCCGGCGGCCAGCGTCAGCGTGTGAACATCGCACGTGCTCTGGCGATGAAGCCGCGGTTGGTTATCCTCGATGAGGCGGTGTCGGCGCTGGATAAATCGGTAGAGGCGCAGGTTCTGCAGTTGTTGCAGGAGCTAAAACGAACCCTTGAGCTGACCTATGTTTTTATCAGCCACGATCTGCACGTGGTGCGCTGGCTGTCGGATCGCATTCTGGTGATGTATCTCGGCGAAGTCGTGGAGATTGGGCCGGCGGAACAGCTGTTTACCGCCTCCGCTCACCCTTACACCCGTGCACTGCTGAGCTCGATGCCCTCAATGGACCCGCAAAACCGCACCCTGATCTCGCCGCTGAACGGCGATCCGCCGAGCCCGATTTCCCCTCCTTCTGGCTGTCGGTTTCATACCCGCTGCCCGCACGCCAAAGCGGTGTGTGCCGAGGTGAAACCGGAGCTTGAAAGTGTCGGTGAGGGGCATCAGAGCGCCTGCCTGATGGCTCAGCCGTCGTCACCCTGGCATCAGAACATCGCCATTCAGGAGGTAAACCATGTCGCATGAGGCTTTTGTCCATATCCGTGATTTGCGGGTGGAGTTTCGCCGCGATGGCCAGACGGTGAATGCGGTTAACGGCGTCTCTTTTGATGTCCATAAAGGCGAAGTGATGGCGCTGATCGGTGAATCGGGGTCCGGTAAAAGCGTCACCCTGAGGGCGCTGATGCGCCTGCATCCGCCGAAAAGCAGCGTGCTCTCGGGGACGCTACGCGTCGGCGATGAGGAGGTGCTGACGATGAGCGCTTCCCGTCTGCGTGCCTATCGCGGCGCCCGCTGCGCCATGATTTTTCAGGAGCCGCTGCTGGCGTTTGACCCGGTGTATACCGTTGGCCAGCAGATCGTCGAAGGGCTGCGTCGTCATGAAGGATTGTCGCGTCAGGCGGCGAGGGAACGGGCCCTGGAGGCGCTGCGTCAGGTGCGGATCCCCAGTCCGGAACGGCGGCTGGACGCCTACCCGCACGAAATGTCCGGCGGTATGCGCCAGCGGGCGATGATTGCCCTGGCGCTGTCGTGTAACCCGCAGTTGCTGCTGGCGGATGAACCGACAACCGCGCTGGACGCCACGGTGCAGATCCAGATTCTGATCCTGCTGCGCGAGCAGCAAAAGCAGCGCGACCTGTCGATTATCTTTGTGACTCATGATATTGGCGCCGCGGTGGAGATAGCCGACCGGGTGGCGGTGATGTACGCCGGACGTATCGTTGAAGAGGCATCGATGACGGACATCTTGTCCCGTCCTCGCCATCCCTATACTCAGGTGTTGCTGGGGAGTCGCCCGAAAGACGGGTTGAAAAAAGGCGACGCGCTGCACTGTATTCCCGGTTCACCGCCGGATCTTTCCCGCTTGCCGTCGGGGTGTGCGTTTGCCGACCGTTGTCCGCATGCGAGACCCGTTTGCACACATACCCCACCAGTGACCGAACAGGTTGACCTGCGTCATGTGGTGAGTTGTCATCGTTGGCGAGAACTGACGTCGGCCATTGAAAAACCGGCGCTGTATGCCTGAACGGTCGGCCTGAATTAAAGGAGGTGATACCTGTGCAGGATGATAATGACGCATTTATGCCTTACCCGCCGCATCCGGTACCCCACGCGCTGAGCGGGCCGCTCAGCGGGATGACCTTTGCCGTCAAAGATCTGTTTGATGTTGCGGGCTATCCCACCGGCGGCGGCAATCCGCATTTGCTGGCGCTCTCCGGCATAAAACGCCGTACCGCCCCGGTGGTGCAGACTCTGCTGGATAACGGTGCGCGTTTTATCGGTAAAACCCACACCAGCGAACTGGCCTACTCAATGAGCGGCCACAATATGCACTACGGAACGCCACGCAATGGCGCCGCGGCGAACCATATTCCCGGCGGATCGTCATCCGGGTCGGCGTCGGCGGTGTCGAACGGCGTGTGCGATTTTGCGCTGGGCACCGATACCGGCGGTTCGGTGCGCACTCCGGCAAGCTACTGCGGCTTGTTTGGCCTGCGCCCGACGCACGGACGCATTTCGCTCGACGGCTGCCAGCCGCTGTGCGCCACGATGGACACCTGCGGTTTCTTCGCCCAAACGCCGGAGGTCTTTCAGGCGGTCGCTGATTGCCTGCTGGGTGCAAAACCTCCGGCGATTGCCGACGTGGCGCTGGCGTGCCATGAGGCTCTTTTTTCCTGCCTGCCATTGCGTAGCCAGCAGGCATTGTTGCCCGTCCGGCAGCGGCTTGAACGCTTTTTTGGCGCTATGACGCCGCTGAACGCACCGCTACCGGACATCGACGAGATCTATCTCGCTTTTCGGCAGATTCAGGGATTCGAGGCCTGGCAGGCGCAGGGAGAGACGATACAACGCTATGGTCTGCAGCTGGGGCCGGATGTACGCGAGCGTTTCTTATGGGGAAAAGCCGTGACGCCGGCGCAGTATGAGGCCGCCCGCCAGCGGCGGGAGCACTTTACCCGCTGGTGGGATGCGCAGTTGGGCGACGCGATACTGGTTTTGCCCACCGTGCCAGACGGTGCGCCGCTGCTGACGGCGCAGGCCGAGGAGATTGAGACCACCCGGCGTCTTTCCCACGATTTGTTGTTGATTTCGGTGATGACCCGACGCCCGCAGGTGACGCTGCCGGTCGCTAAGAGCGGTGGTCTGCCGCTGGGCATCTCTTTTTTAGGGCCGCGCGACAGCGATCGCCTGCTGGTAGAGCTGGCCGTTGCATTCGCGCAAGGAGATAAAGATGAGCAGTGAGGTTATTTTTACCCCGGTTGCAGAGACGACGGGTTGGCGTATTAACGGTGAACGGTTATGGGATTCATTGATGGCGCTGGCGGAAATTGGCGCGACGCCGAAAGGCGGCTGCTGTCGCCTGACGCTCACCGAGCTCGACCGGCAGGGTCGGGATTTAGTCATCGGCTGGGCGCAGACGGCGGGGATGAGCGTCACCGTCGATAAAATCGGTAACGTGTTTATGCGTCGGGAAGGGCGCAATCCGCTGCTGCCGCCGATTGTCTCCGGAAGCCATATTGATACTCAGCCTACCGGCGGGAAATTTGATGGCAACTACGGTGTGCTGGCGGCGCTGGAGGTCGTGCGTACCCTGAACGATCTCGATATTGAAACCGAAGCGCCGATTGAAGTGGTGTTCTGGACCAATGAAGAAGGTTCGCGTTTTGTGCCGGTGATGATGGGGTCCGGCGTTTTTGCCGGTGTATTCCCGCTGGAAACAATCTATGCCGCGCAGGATGCGCAGGGCAAAACGGTGGGGGAGGAGCTGGAGCGTATCGGCTATATCGGTAGCCAGACTCCCGGCGATCATCCGATAGGTGCCTACTTTGAAGCCCATATTGAGCAGGGACCGATCCTTGAAGATGAGGAGAAAATCATCGGTGTAGTGCAGGGCGTGCTGGGGATCCGTTGGTACGATTGCGTGGTGACGGGGCAGGAGTCTCATGCCGGGCCAACGCCGATGCGTCTGCGTCAGGATGCCTTGCAGGCGGCGACACGGATTATGCAGGAAGTGGTAGCGATTGCCGGACATAGTGAAGAGGGGCGCGGCACGGTGGGGATGGTGCAGGTCTATCCCAACAGTCGCAACGTCGTACCGGGCGAGGTCACCTTCTCCATCGATATGCGCAATATCAGCGATACGGCGGTCGATGAGATGGACCGCCAGTTGCGGGCTTTTATCGTGCAGGTGCAGCAGGAGAGTGGCCTGGCGGTGACGTTGCAAGAGGTCAGCCATTACCCGGCGGCGGCGTTCCATCCGGATTGCCAGCAGGCCATTGCTGATGCCGCGGCGCGGTTGGGCTATCCGGCGCGGAAGATAGTATCCGGTGCCGGGCACGATGCGGTATATATGAGCTATCTGGCGCCGACGGGGATGATCTTTATCCCCTGCAAAGACGGGATTAGCCATAACGAAATCGAGTACGCTTCTCCCGGACATGTTGCTGCCGGCGCAAACGTGCTGTTGCAGGTGATGCTGCAATACGCGCAGGTGGTGTAACCGGGAGCCGGGATTCCCCCGGCTGGCGCTACGCTTAGCCGGGCTACGGGCTGCAAGATGCGCGGCGGTGTAAGCGCTGAGCATACGCGCGATGGCGATGACAGACTTCGTTTATCCCAGTTGCCCCAACTGGTGGCACAGCACCTCGACGCCGGGCGCAATCGCATCGGGATTGATGGCGTGAAAGCCCATGCGGAAAAAGTTTTCCGGCGGGTTGGCGTTGAGGAAATGACGCGCGCCGGGTTCAATCAGTACTCCGGCATGAGCGGCGCGCCAGGTCAGTTGCTGGGTATTGATCTGCGTTGGTGTCGACAGCCAGAAGGCATTAGCATGTTCGCTCCCGGGAATAATCCGACACTCCGGCAGGTAGTGATGCAGCGCATTATTCAGCCGCTCCCAGCGCTGGGCGGAGTCATAGTGGTAGCGGCGCAGATGGGTTTCATAGTGCCCCTGGGCGAGAAAATGGGCCATCTGATATTGAATATTGGTGGGGGGATGGCGGTACATCAGCCGCCGCAGCGCGCGGGCTTCATCAATCAGGTCCGGGTCGGCCACCATAAATCCCAGTCGCAGACCGGGAGACAGCGCCTTCGACAGGCTGCTGACGTAAATCACCCGCCCGCTACGATCGCTGGCTTTCAGCGCCGGTAGCGGGTTGAGCATAAAGTTACTTTCCGAGTCGTAATCATCTTCAACGATCACCGCATCGTGACGAGCCGCATGTTCAAGCAGTTGGCTGCGCCGCGCCTGGCTCATTGCTACCCCTGTCGGCACCTGGTGGCCGGGGGTGACGTAGTAGTAATCGCAGGGGGCATCGTCGAGCACGATCCCTTCTTCGTCCACCGGGTGCGGCACGATGTCGGCGTCCGCCAGCAGGAAGGTATTAATCGCCTCGCGGAAGCAGGGGTTCTCCACACCGATCCGGGTCTTTGACGACATCAGCAGGCGGGTGAGCAGGTAGAGCGCGTTTTGCGAGCCGAGCGTAATCAGGATCTCATCCGCTGCGGCGACGATGCCGCGCTTGGGCAGCACCCGGGTGCGGATCTGCTCAATCAGCATCGGCACATCCTGGTCGATGTGATCGACGACCCAGGCCGGATCGCGTACGCCGCCGTGCAGCCAGTTGGCCGCCGAACGCCACGTGGTCATCGGGAACTGGCGGGTATCCGGCTGGCCGTAGATAAACGGATAGCGATAGTTCATCCAGCCAGCGGGTTTCAGAATCGACTCCTGCTGGCTGGGGGTGATTTGCAGCCGCGTGCCCCAGCGTGGTGCAGCGCGCTCGCCATCCGGTGCACCCTGCACGGCAACCGTCTCGGCGGAATGTTGATAGTCGGGATGCAGATAGTATCCGCTACGCGGGCGGCTGATGAGATACCCTTCGCTGACCAGACTCTCAAAAACCAGCGCCGTGGTATTACGCGATACCCGCAACTGGCTGGCCAACTGACGGCAGGAGGGCAGCGGCGTGTCGGCGGAAAAAAAACCGCTCAGAATGGCATTTACCAACGTCTCCCGCACCTGTTCCTGTAAACCGCGACGTTGGTCGAACTCGACGTGCAAAAGGTGACGGATCATGCGGGGGCTCCTTACGTGAATACTCTGTCTACATTGCAGCAAATTCCATACCACCCTGAAAAAGTCTGACACACAGACGCAGCAAAACTGGCTCTATCCGGAAAACAAAAACGCTCCCTACAGTAAAAACGCATTCATCAGTCGCGGACCGGAACTTCCGTCGGCACAAATTTTGCAAAACCTTTTCATGTTCGGGAATGAACACGTCTGGCGAATTAATTAGGGTGGATTGATGAAAAAATCATTGGGTTCAATGTGTCTGGGCGCCGTTATGGCAATGGCTTTCTCTTATCACGCAGTAGCAGCAGATCTCCCGGAAATTGAAAAGTCCGGCACCTTGAAAGTCGCGACCGAAGATGATTACGCGCCGTTTAACTTTATGAGTAACGGCAAGGCCGATGGCTTTAACAAAGATATGCTGGAGGAGCTACGTAAGTATGCGAAATTCCACGTCGACCAGAGCATCCTGCCGTGGACCGGCCTGTTAGCGGCGGTTTCCACCGGTCAGTACGATATGGCGTTAACCGGCGCGGTGATTACCGACGATCGGCTTAAGGTGTTTGATTTCACGCCGCCGTGGGCCTCGGCCCAGCACTATTTTGTCAAGCGCGCCGGCGATAACTCTCTCAACACTATCGCCGATTTGAGCGGCAAAAAAGTGGGCCTGCAGGCGGGCAGTGCGCTGCTGGCGCGACTGCCTGAGCTGAAAGCGATGCTGGAAAAAACCGGCGGCAAGCTCGGGCCGGTAGTGGAGTATCCCTCCTACCCGGAAGCCTACGCCGACCTTGCCAATAAGCGCCTCGATTATGTGATTAACGTGGTGATTTCAGTCAACGACCTGGCGAAAGCCAAACCTAAGGTCTTTGCCAAAGGACTGGCGGTGTCCGGCCCGGGCTATATGGCCTGGCCGATTCCGAAAAACTCGCCGCAGCTTTTGGCCTACATGACCAAATTTATCAACCATATGCGTGAAACCGGCAAGCTTGCCGAGCTGCAGAAAAAATGGTTTGGCGAAACCTACGATAACCTCCCGACAGAAGCGATTACCAGTCCAGAGCAGTTCCATAAACTGGCTGGTTTGTAACATTTTGCGGCGGGTTACCGCCGCGTTTTTCATCCAAAGGAGAGCCATATGGATGCAATTTCCTGGCAGTTATTGATTGAAGGCGCATGGACGACCCTCTGGATTTCGGCCATCGCCATCGCTTTTGGGGTGGTGATTGGCCTGCTGATCGCTCTGGTGCGGATGTTGCGTATCCCGATTATTGACCAGTTGCTGGTGGTCTATATCAGCCTGGCGCGCGCCACGCCGCTGGTGACGCTGGTGCTGTTTCTGTTTCTCTCCCTGCCAACTGTGGGGATAAATCTTGATAAAAACGTGGCGGCAATCGTAGCGCTGACCCTCAATACCTCGGCTTTTAACGCCGAAATCTGGCGCAATGCGTTCCGCACCTTCCCGCGTGAGCAGCGCGAGGCGGCAGAATCCGTGGGCATGCGCCGCTGGACCTATTTTCGCTACATCATGCTGCCGCAAATGTGGATTGAAAGCCTGCCCGCGCTGGTGAACGAAATGTCTTTCCTGATTAAAGGCAGCCCGGCGATTGCGGTGATCGGCGTGGTCGATTTGACCCGCGTGACTAACCGCATCTCATCCGTCACCTATGAACCCCTGTCGCCGATTCTCGCGGCGGGTCTGCTTTACGTCGTGATCATCGGCATGTTGCTGAAGCTACAGGGACTGGCGGAACGTAAAGCAAAACGCCTGGCACGATAACAACAGGAGGATCTATGAATCAGTGGGCCATTATCTGGTCAGCGCGCGACAGCTTTATTTCCGGCCTGATCGCCACCCTTGAGCTCTTCATTCTGGCCGCCGTTGTGGGGTTAGCGATTGGTATTGTGTTGTGCTATTTCACTGAATATCAAAAGCGCTGGCTTAACCGCGTGATTATCGCTTTTGTCAGCCTGATGCGCGCGATTCCGTTCTTAATCCTCGCCTATCTGCTCTATTACGGCCTGCCGGAAGTGGGGATCAGTATGGACGCCTGGACCGCAGGTCTGGTGGCGTTGATGATTTACCACGGTGCCTATTTCTTTGAAATCCTGCGCAGCCAGCGCCGGGTTTTCTCCGCCGGATATATTGAGGCCGCAGTGGCGCAGGGCTTTTCACGTTACAAGACATACCGGCGGATTATTTTGCCGAATATTGTCTCATCGGCGCTGCCGCTGTTCGGCAACCAGCTGATTATTTGCCTGAAGGATACCGCTTTTCTCAGCATTATCACCGTTCAGGAAATTACCGCCGCGGCCAACAGCGTGCAGGCGACCTGGTTTATCCCGTTTAACGCTTTTATCGTCGCGATTGCACTCTACTGGGCGATCAGCATTTTGCTGGAGTTGCTGATTAAGCGACTGAGCGCCCGTGGAGCCAGAAGAGGAATGAGTCATGCCTGATACCACTGCAGTAAGCATTAAAAACGTCTCCAAACAATTTGATAATATTGAAGTTCTGCGTGACATCAATCTGACTGTTGAAAAGGGATCGGTGGTCAGTATCCTGGGGTCGTCAGGTTCCGGTAAATCGACGCTGCTGCGCTGCATGAACTGGTTGGAACAGCCGGACCGCGGGGAGATTCATATCGGTGGCCAACGGCTGGGGATTGATGAACAGAGTGGCAAAGTCATGTCTCACCGTCAGCTGTCGAAGATTCGTGAGCGGGTGGGGATGGTGTTCCAGAGTTTTAACCTGTGGCCGCACCTGACCGTGCAGCAGAACGTCAGCGAAGCGTTGCTCCACGTCAAAGGGATGAAACGCGATGAAGCGCATGCGATAGCCTTGCAGCAGCTGGAAAAAGTCGGGATGGCGCACAAAGCCGACGCCTGGCCGATTACCCTCTCCGGCGGGCAGAAGCAGCGGGTAGCGATCGCCCGTTCGCTGGCGATGTCGCCGGAGGTGATTTTGTTTGACGAACCGACATCGGCGCTGGATCCCGAACTGGTCAACGAAGTGTTGGGGGTGATGAAGGCGCTGGCGGCGGAGGGTTACACTATGGTGGTGGTGACTCATGAGATGGACTTTGCCCGCCAGGTATCGGATGAAGTGGTATTTCTCGAAAAAGGGCTGTTGATTGAGAAAGCTCCGCCGGAGAAATTTTTCACCAACCCGGATTCCGAACGCGTCAGACAGTTTTTGCAGAGCAGCCGGTAATAAGGGGCATCTGTGGTCGATCTCCCCGGTCGCGCTGCGCTGACCGGGGCTACGGATCGGCATCATCTGCAGGTTTGTCGATTTTGTCGCCTGGGTAAGGCGCATTGCGCCGTGACCCGGGGGGGCGGGCAAGGTATTTGGAGGCACGCGGGTTTGGTATCCCGGGCTTGCCCGTCAAGCGCTGACTCCGGAGAGCAGTTTAGTCAGCTGTTGATATGTCCCTGAAACCACGAGATATGCAGCGATGCCCTGGCACCCGCTGAAATCGGCGACTCGGGGGGCGGACAGAGGCGAATTGAGACACGACAAAATGGCCCGGAGCAATTTTGAACAGCGCTGGCGCTTGCCTCGCAGGGGCGAGTCTCTGGTATGGGACGAGTAGCGTTGAGTTGAGCCGACCGCAGGCTGATGACCGCGAGGTGAGCGCAGTGCGCAGCACCGATTTCTTTGTGGGACCGCGGGGATGGTAAAGGGGGAGACCGTGTTCTCCCTCTTTACCCGTTAACGTGTAACGGTAATCTCTGTTCTGCGCTATGACGATGAACTGAACCCCTGAACACCGTCCCGGAGGCGACGCTTGACGCGCCTGTCCGGGCAACTAAAACTTCAATCCCGGTCGATTGCGAACGGCTGCCAGGCCTGGCGTACCGGCATCACTTCTACGCGGTTGATATTCATATGATCCGGCAGGGTGGCGATGTAAAACATCTGTTCGGCAATGTCCAGGGCGCTCAGTGGTGTGGTACCGCGATACAGATTATCGGACGCCGCCTGGTCGCCTTTGGTACGCACGAGAGTAAATTCGGTCTCGGCAATGCCCGGCGCCAGATCGGTCACCCGCACCCCGGTACCGAGTAAATCGCAGCGCAGGTTATAGCTGAACTGCTTCACAAACGCTTTGCTGGCCCCGTAAACGTGGCTGCCCGGATAGGGCCACTGACCGGCAATGGAGCCGATATTGATTATGCTGGCGCCAGCACCGTGCTGAATCAGCGTTGGCAGCAGCGCATGGGTAACGTTAACCAGACCGGTCACGTTGGTATCGATCATCGTTTTCCAGTCCTGCAGGTCGACCTTCTGCGCCGGCTGCGGCGCCAGTGCCAGCCCGGCGTTGTTAATCAGCGTCTTGATATCGGCGAATTCAGCAGGCAGCGCCGCGATGGCCGCGGCGACCGCATCGCTGTCGCGCACGTCGAGCTCGATAATATGCACGGGTACCTGCGAGGCGAGCTTATCCTTTAACTTTTTCAGCCGCTCAAATCGGCGTCCACTCAGTACCAGCGACCAGCCCGCATCGGCGAAGACCTGCGCTGCCGCTTCCCCAAAACCTGAGGTCGCCCCAGTAATAAACACCACTTTGCTCGTTGTCATTTCATTCTCCTGTGCAGGTTGTCACTCCTACTATAGAAACCCTACGCGCGTGGGCACAGGGCCAGTCGGCGTGCGGCGATGTGACACGGTGTCACATCGTTTTCGTCTTACTGGCTCTATCCGTTTCTCCCCTGAACAGCCAATGATGGTGCCAACAACAACGACATGAGAGAGGGCAGGGTATGAAGCTGGCAATACAGAACGATGTAGCGATAAGTAATGATGAAGTTCGGCAGCTGGATCGCGCTTATGTGTTTCATTCATGGTCGATGCAGGGCAATTTAAATCCGCTGGTGATCGCCGGGGCCAAAGGCTGTGAACTGTGGGATTACGAAGGCAAAACCTACCTTGATTTCAGCAGTCAGTTGGTGAACGTCAATATCGGCTATCAGCACCCGCGTGTGCTGGCGGCGATGAAAGCGCAGTTGGAAGAGCTGGTGAC
Organism: Raoultella sp.; assembly: GCF_039594335.1. Classification (NCBI taxonomy): domain Bacteria; kingdom Pseudomonadati; phylum Pseudomonadota; class Gammaproteobacteria; order Enterobacterales; family Enterobacteriaceae; genus Klebsiella; species Raoultella sp. The sequence continues at coordinate 6,256 of NZ_JBCNNS010000059.1, read as the reverse complement.
CATCGCGCCCGCCACCGCCAACCTCGCGCGTGGCGAAGCGGCGAAACGCATTGTCGAGCTGGCGCCGGAAGGCTTTAGCAAAGTGTTCTTTACCAATGCTGGGGCCGATGCTAACGAGAACGCCATTCGCATGGCGCGGCTGTACACCGGGCGCGATAAAGTGCTGTCGGCCTATCGCTCGTACCACGGTAATACCGGCAGCGCCATCGCCGCCACCGGCGACTGGCGTCGCGTGCCGAATGAATATTCGCGCGGTCACGTGCACTTCTTTAACCCGTACCTCTATCGCAGCGAGTTTAACGCCACGACGGAAGAGGAAGAGTGCCAGCGCGCGCTGGCACATCTGCGCCGCATCATTGAGTGCGAAGGCCCTGGCGCCATAGCCGCGATTTTGCTGGAGTCGATCCCCGGTACCGCGGGCATTCTGGTGCCGCCTGATGGCTATATGCAGGGCGTGCGGGCGTTGGCCGATGAATTTGGGATCGTGCTTATCCTTGATGAGGTGATGGCCGGGTTTGGCCGTACCGGCAGCTGGTTTGCCTTCGAACAAGATGGCGTGGTGCCGGATCTGGTGACCTTTGCCAAAGGGGTTAACGCCGGTTACGTGCCAGCGGGGGGCGTGCTGATTAGCGACCCGATTGCCCGCTATTTTGACGACCACTTCTTTGCCGGCGGATTGACGTATTCCGGCCATCCGCTGGCGATGGCGGCAATTGTGGCGACGATCGATGCCATGAAGGAGGAAAACATCGTTGAAAATGCGGCGCAGATGGGGAATCACGTCTTGCGTCCGGGACTGGAAGCGCTGGCAGAAAAGCACGCTATCATCGGTCATGTTCGCGGCCGTGGCCTGTTTCAGGCACTGGAGTTGGTGAGCGACCGTGAAGGCAAAACGCCGTTAACCGCTGCAGATATGGCAGCGATTAAAGGGGCGTTAACCGAAGCGGGTTTGTTGGCCTTTGTGGTGGAAAACCGCATTCACGTGGTGCCGCCGTGCACCATCAGCGCTGAGCAGATTGCCAAAGGACTGGCGATTTTTGACAGCGTATTCGCCCGCTTTACTCACCTGGCGAAATAAGCCAACGTTATTCCCGGATGACGGCGCCAGCGCCTTATCCGGGCTACCCGACCGCACAATCTCGTAGCCCCGGTAAGCGTCGTGCGACCGGGGATATTCCCGCATGGCGAGCTATCACGCCATCCGGTGTTGGCCCTGCATCAGCGCATCACGGTCGAAGAAGCGCTGAATGACCCCTTCGGCCATAAATGCCGCCCGATCCGACATATGCGCAATCACATCGGCATCATGGCTGACCAGCAGATAAGTCATGCCGTGCTCCTGCTTCAACCGATTCAACAGATTGAGAATTTCCGCCTGTACCGACATATCCAGCGCCGAGGTGGGCTCATCTAACAGCAGGATCTGCGGGCGCAGCAGCAGCGCGCGCGCGATTGCCACGCGCTGGCGCTGGCCGCCGGAAAGCTGATGCGGATAACGATGCGCGGCGTCGGTGGGTAGCCCCACTTGTTCCAGCGCGGTTTCGACCCGCTGCCGGATGGCGTCGAGGCCGTGGATTTTCAGCGGCTCGGCCAGGGTACGCCACAGCGTATGGTTGGGGTGTAAAGACGCGTAGGGATCCTGAAATACCATCTGCACGTTGCGGCGCAACTCTCCCTGAAAACGAACTCCGGGGGCTATCGCTTTGCCGAACAGCTGAACGCCGCCGCGCCACTCGCGCTGTAGCCCGGCGAGAACCCGCAGAATCGTCGATTTTCCGCAGCCGGAAGCGCCGATCAGACTGAAGGTTTCCCCGGCTTCAACGCTGAAGCTGGCGGCGGAAACCGCCGTTTTTTCCGCAAAAATGACCTGCAATGCGTCGAGATTAACGACTGCCATGTGCCGCCTCCGTAAAGTCCTGTGTTCTGTCGAGAGTGGGCAGCATCTGACCGTAAGTACTTGCATCGGGACGGCAGGTCCACAGCGTGCGGGTGTAGGGATGTGTCGCCTGAGGCAGTGCACGGGCGGGCATCTCATCGACCTGTGCACCCTGATACATCACCAGTACCCGCTGGCAATGCTCCGCCACCAGCGGCAGATCGTGGCTAATCAGCAGCATCGCCATTTGCCGCTGCTCGCACTGTTCCACCAGCAGTTCGAGGATCTGATTGCGCAGGCGGGAATCGAGCGCCGAGGTCGGTTCGTCGGCAATCAGCACTTTTGGATTATTCAACAGCGCGATGGCGATCATCACCCGTTGCCCCATCCCGCCGGAGAGTTCGCCGGGGTAGCGGCTGAGCACGGGTAAATCGAGGCCGACGGCGGCAACCGCGGCTTTCACCGCCTCCAGCCGCGCACGGCGGCTCAGGCGCTGATGCAGCGTTAATGCTTCTTCCAGCTGTGTCTGAATGTTCTGCACCGGATTCAGCGCATAGCGCGGATCCTGCAATACCATGGCAATATCGTTGCCGCGCAGCGCGCGCCAGCGGCGTGCGTTGAGGGTCAGAAGATCGTGCCCCAGCACGCTCAGCGTTTCTGCGCTGACCACGCCCGGACGACGCACCAGCCCCATCAACGCGCGGGCGGTCATCGATTTGCCAGAACCGGATTCGCCCACCAACGCCAGCCGCTCGTTGCCGAGCGTGAAGTTGAGGTTATTCACCACCCGGGCAGAGGGGTAGTCGATGCATAGCCCTTGAACGGTGAGTCGGGTATCAGTCATGTTGCGGCTCCAGAACATCGCGCAGGCCGTCGCCCAGCAGGTTAAAGGCCAGGCTGGCTATCAGGATCACCGCCCCGGGCGCGGCGGCAATCCACCACTGATCGAAAATGACCTGCATCCCGTCAGCGATCATTGCGCCCCATTCCGCCATCGGCGGACGCGCCCCCAGACCGAGGAAGCCCAGTCCGGCGGCGGCGAGAATGATGCCGGCTAAGTCCAACGCCAGGCGCACGATGGCGGAAGGCAGGCACAGTGGCAAAATATGGCCACTCAGCAGCCGCCAGCCGCGAATGCCCATCATCTCCGCCGCCGCCAGATAATCGCTGTGGCGCAGGCGTTGAATTTCGCTGCGCGCCTGGCGAGCGTAGGCGGGCCAGGTGGTGAGCGCCAGCGCCAGCGCACCATTAACCAGCCCTGGCCCCAGCATGGCGACAAAGGCAAAGGCGAGGATCAGGCGCGGCATTGACATCACCACGTCGGTAAAACGCATCAGAATGCGCTCCAGCCAGCCACCGTAATAACCGGAAAGAATCCCCACCAGCAGACCGGCGGGGAGCGTAATCAGGGTGACTAACGCTACCAGTCCCAGCGCCGGACGCGCGCCGTAAATCAGGCGGGAGAGCAGGTCGCGGCCATAGCTGTCAGTGCCGAGCCAGTGCCGGGCGTCGGGGCTTTGCAGGCGGGCCGCGGCATCCTGCCAGTTGGGATCGAGCGGCGCCAGCCACGGCGCGAACAGCGCCACCAGCAGGAGCAGCACGATAACGATCAGCCCGCAAAAGGCGGCGGGGGAGCGACGCAGACGACGCAAAAACAGATAAGCCGGCATCAGCGTACCCTCGGGTCGGTCAACCGTACCAGCAGGTCGGTGAGGTTATTAATGAAAACAAAGCTGGCGCCAATCAGCAGGGTACCGCCCATGATCGCGGTGGTATCGCCGGCAAACAGCGCGGTGGTCAGATAGCGGCCAATACCAGGCCAGGAGAAGACGGTTTCCGTCAGCACCGCGCCTTCCAGCATTGAGGTCCAGGCCAGGGCGATCACCGTCAGCAGCGTGCCGCGAATATTGGGGAACACGTGGCGCAGCAGAATCGTCATTTCGCTGGCGCCTTTGGCGCGTGCCAGCAGGATGTACTCTTTATTCATCTCGCTGAGGCAGGCGGAACGCGTCAGGCGGGTGATGCTGGCCAGTGAATAGTATCCCAGCAGCAGCACCGGCAGCAGCAGGTGGCCGATGGCGTTTTTGAAGGCCTCTTTATCGCCGGAGAGCCAGGTATCAATCAGCACGAAGCCGGTTCGCGCTTCGACGGTATATTGATAGATATCGTCCAGTCGCCCGGGGCCGGGCGTCCACTGCAATTTGGCATAGAACAGTGCCAGCATCAGTAGCCCAAGCCAAAAGATGGGAACCGAGTTGCCGATCAAGGTCAAGGTGCGTACCGCCAGATCCCACGGGGAACCGGCGTAGCGGGCGCACAGCACACCGGCAATTACCCCGAACAGTGCCCCGACGATCAGCGCCAGCGTGGCCAGTTCGAGGGTGGCGGGAAAGGTGGCGAGCAGGTCGTGCAGCACCGGCTGGCCGGTGGAACTGGCCGTGCCGAGGTCGCCGTGGGCAAGGTTAACCAGATAGTGCCAGAACTGGACCGGCAGCGGGCGATCGAGCCCCAACTGGTGGCGAACCTGATCGTAGGTTGACTGGCTGGCATGATCGCCGACGATTTGCAGCACCCGATCGACAGGTGAAAACGCGGAAAGCGCGAACGTGACGAGCAACAGCCCGAAGAGCGTGAGGAGCAGGGTAATCAGCCCCTGAAGCACACGTCTGGAAAAATGTGGCATGGGAAGTCTCTTCATGCCGGGTGACGGCTTTGCCTTACCCGGCCGACAAAAAACGAGAACGTAGGCCGGGTAAGCGCAGCACCACCCGGCAACAAGGAAAATTACTTGGTGACGTTATCGTACCAGACCATATCGGCGTTGAGGCCTTGCTGATAGCCTTTGACGTTATCGCGGACCACGATCTGAGTTTTCCCCTGATCAACAAACACATACGGCGAACTGCGCTGCAGCTCTTCCTGCATTTTTTTGTACAGATCGAGGCGTTTTGCCGGATCCGCCTCGGCGACCGCTGCCTGGGTTTCTTTATTCAGCTGCGGGATCTGCCAGCCGTTCAGACCAGCGACGGTGCTGGATTTGCCATCATTCCATGCGAAGGCGCTGGCGTTGGAGTGGGCGTCAAAGTAGTCCGGGATCCACAGGCGAATGGCCGCCTGATGCTGCTTCGCGCGCACGCGGGCATACACCTGGCTGCCCGCGGCCGGCAGCAGGTCAATCTTTACACCGCCCTGGGCAAAGCTGGCCTGCATCGACTGGGCGATGGTGATGAATGGCGGTTTGTTCTCGACGTCAAGAGTGAAGTGCGCGTCCTTAATTCCCGCTTTGGCGAGAATCGCTTTGGCTTTCGCCGGGTCAAATTTGAACGGATTATTGTCCAGCGCGCCCGGCAGACCGACCGGCAGGAAGCTCTGATGCACAAAATACTGGCCCTTAAGCAGATCTTTGGTGATGCCGTCATAATCCACCAGCCAGCGCGCCGCTTCCCAGAGGGCCGGGTTACTCAGCAGCGGGTTAGCGCTGTTGCCGGTGTTGAACACCAGGTAGTTCTGCTCGGCGGAGGGAATGCTCAGCACCTTCACGCCGGGTTTGCCCTGCAGGGCGGCTATCTGATCGGCGCCGAGATCGCGGGCGACGTCAGCATCACCCTGTTGAATCAACAGGCGGCGAGAGGCCGGATCGGGGACGTTTTTAATAATGACGCTTTTCAGCTTCGGTGCACCGGTAGGCGAGCTGTCGTTAGCTTCCAGCACGATGGCCTGATGCGGTTGATAGACGCGCATTTTGAACGCGCCGCTACCTGCCGAGTGCATTTTCAGCCAGCTGTTACCGAAATCGTTGTCTTTGACGTTCGGCGCCACCAGCTTTTCATCAACGATGGAGGCGATTGGCGTGGAGAGGATGTTCAGCGCTACCGCCGGGCTGACGTCAGCGGTCCAGTGCAGTTGCAGCGTATGGGCATCGACCTTTTTCAGCTGGCTGGCGATATTGTCCGGCTCCCAGCCGAGGACGTTGAGGATAAAAGCGGGGGACTTATTCAGCGTCACCGCGCGGGTATAGGAGAAAATAATATCTTCCGGGCGCAGCGGATTACCGGAGGCGAATTTGGCATCGGGCTTCAGCTTGATGGTCAGCGTTTTCGCCGCCGGGTCGGCCTGCCAGCTTTCAGCCAGAATCGGGGTGATTTTTTCAGGGTTGTTGCGATCTGGCTGAACCAGGCGCTGATAGAGGCTCGGTACCGTCTGAATGCTGGAAAGCTCATTGGCTTCTGCCGGGTCGAGGCTGACGATGTCGTCGAGACCCTGAGCAACAACCAGGGTGGAAGGCGGTGTAGCAGCATGGACAGCGGCGGAGAGTGCGCTCAGCACCAGTAAAGAGAGCAGTTTTTTGGTCATGTGCAATCCCTGAAAAATGGTGTTTTG
>NZ_JBCNNS010000058.1:0-27660 GCF_039594335.1 Raoultella sp. | reverse complement strand
TTAGCACGGCCCAGCGCAGCGTCAGCTTCTTTACCTGTCAGGTTTTTATCCACCAGATCCAGCAGGAACAGGTGGTTTTCCGTCCCGCCGGACACCACTTTGTAGCCACGGTTCAGGAATACTTCCACCATCGCTTTGGCGTTTTTCGCAACCTGCTGCTGGTAAACTTTGAACTCTGGCTCCATTGCCTCTTTCAGCGCCACCGCTTTACCCGCGATAACGTGCATCAGCGGGCCGCCCTGAGCGCTAGGGAATACAGCAGAGTTCAGTTTTTTGTACAGCTCTTCGCTACCGCCTTTCGCCAGGATCAAGCCACCACGCGGACCTGCCAGGGTTTTGTGGGTAGTGGTAGTCACAACGTGAGCATGCGGAACCGGGTTCGGATAAACACCTGCGGCAATCAGGCCAGCAACGTGGGCCATATCAACGAACAGGTATGCGCCGATGCTGTCAGCGATTTCACGCATTTTCGCCCAGTCAACGATACCGGAGTAAGCGGAGAAACCACCGATAATCATTTTCGGTTTGTGTTCCTGAGCCTGCTTCGCCATATCTGCATAGTCGATTTTACCCGACTCATCGATGCCGTAAGGAATGATGTTGTACAGTTTGCCTGAGAAGTTAACCGGGGAGCCGTGAGTCAGGTGACCGCCTTGCGCCAGGTTCATGCCCAGCACGGTATCGCCCGGTTGCAGCAGAGCGGTATAGACCGCGAAGTTAGCCTGGGAGCCGGAGTGCGGCTGCACGTTAGCATAGTCAGCGCCGAACAGCTCTTTTGCACGGTCAATCGCCAGTTGTTCAACGATATCAACATATTCGCAACCGCCGTAGTAGCGCTTGCCCGGATAACCTTCGGCATATTTATTGGTCAGCTGAGAACCCTGTGCCTGCATAACACGCGGACTGGTGTAGTTTTCGGAGGCGATCAGTTCGATGTGCTCTTCCTGACGTACTTTTTCCTGCTCCATAGCCTGCCACAGTTCGGCATCATAATCGGCAATGTTCATTTCACGCTTTAACATCCGCATCTCCTGCTCAGCTAACAATAAAATACAGCTCTAAAAGGGGGCCTTTTTGGGCGACGGCCCTCAGTATAACCGAATCGTTCTGTGATAACAGGTCTTGACAAAGGATTTTACGCAAACGATTGGCTCCTCATTGCACAAGGCTTTGAGCAATAACGGCTCAACGATTTTCAATGGATTTCTTTTCAGGTTTGTGATGCGAATTGTTCATGTTGTTACCGCTACGGGGAAAAGCGTTAATGAACCATTTACAATGCAGGGTTATTTTTATAAGATGCATATAAAATACATCATTTAAATGACATTGTAAGGAAGCTGCTATGCTCGACGCCCAAACCATCGCAACGGTTAAAGCCACAATTCCCCTGCTCGTCGAAACAGGTCCTGAGCTGACCGCCCATTTTTACGATCGCATGTTTGCCCATAACCCGGAGCTCAAAGAGATCTTCAACATGAGCAACCAGCGTAACGGCGACCAGCGTGAAGCGCTGTTTAATGCCATTGCTGCTTACGCCAGCAATATCGACAATCTGCCTGCCCTGCTACCTGCCGTGGAGAAAATCGCGCAGAAACACACCAGCTTCCAGATCAAACCAGAGCAGTACAATATTGTCGGCAGCCATCTGCTGGCAACGCTCGACGAAATGTTCAGTCCGGGCCAGGAAGTGCTTGACGCATGGGGCAAAGCCTACGGCGTGTTGGCCAATGTCTTTATTAATCGTGAATCTGAAATCTACCAGGCTAACGCCAGCAAAACCGGCGGTTGGGAAGGTACGCGAGCGTTTCGCATTATGAAGAAAACCCCGCGTAGCGCCCTGATTACCAGCTTCGACCTGGAACCGGTAGATGGCCAGCCGGTGGCGGATTATCAGCCGGGCCAGTATCTGACGATGTGGTTAAAACCGCAGGGGTTTGAATATCAGGAAATTCGCCAGTATTCGTTGACGCGCAAGCCAAACGGCAAAGGCTACCGGATTGCGGTTAAACGCGAAAACGGCGGCCAGGTATCAAACTGGCTGCACAACGCGGCGCGGGAAGGGGATATCGTGCATCTGGCTGCACCGGCAGGTGACTTCTTCCTCGCCGTTGAGCCAGAAACGCCAGTTACACTGATTTCCGGCGGCGTCGGCCAGACGCCGATGCTGGCAATGCTGGACACGCTGGCAAAAACGCAGCACCCGGCCCAGGTGAACTGGTTCCACGCGGCGGAAAATGGCGATGTTCATGCGTTTGCCGACGAGGTTACAACGCTCGGCGCCAGCCTGCCAAAATTCACCTCCCATATCTGGTATCGCACGCCAACCGAAGCAGACCGCCAGGCGGAACGCTTTAACCGCGAAGGTCTGATGATGTTAGCGGATCTGGCTGACACGCTGCGCGCCCCGCCGATGCAGTTCTATCTGTGCGGCCCGGTCGCCTTTATGCAACATGCGGCGAAACAGCTGGTGGCGCTGGGCGTCAATAGCGACAACATTCACTACGAATGTTTTGGCCCACATAAGGTGATATAACCCTTCCTCCCGATCGGTCATGCCGATCGGGAGGAGTTCAGCCATGTTCAGGGGGCGCCATACTGCTCTCGTCCCCACTGCAACGCGGTATTAATCAACCGCTCCAGCAGTTGTTGCGCCTGCTGCCCTTTCTCCGGAAGATAGGCAAAGCTCTCTTCATCCATATAGCTGCACTGGGCCATTTCCAGTTGGACCGCGTGAATATGGTTCGCGGGATCGCCATAGTGGCGGGTGATATATCCACCTTTAAAGCGGCCATTGAGTATCCGGCTATACTGCGGGAACGCTTCGCAGCTTGCCAGCAGTGCCTGGCTGAGCTGCGTCGAACAGCTGACGCCATCCGCCGTACCGAAGTTCAGATCCGGCAGGCGCCCTTCGAACAAGCGCGGCACCATGGATTTGATCGAGTGTGCATCCCACAACAGCGCATAGCCAAATGTCTCACGCAGGCGCGCCAGTTCAACGGCCAGCGCCTGGTGATAAGGCTGCCAGACGTGTTTGAGTATCGCATCCTTCGCCGCCGCGTCAGGCGCGCCGCCCGGCACGAACAGGGCTTCGCCATCAAAAAAGATATCGGTAAACAGCCCGGTCGTCGCCGTGCTGTAAAGCGGTTTATCATCCGCCGGGCGATTGATATCCACCACATAGCGGGAATAGCGGGCGCATAACGTACTGACCCCCATGTCCGCGATGGTCTGATAGAGCAAGGGAATATGCCAGTCGGTGTCTTCCAGACGCTTCGCCCTCGGCGTGAGCCCTTGGTCAACTTCGGGAGTTAATAACGTTCCCGGATGGGGCATACTGACCAACAGCGGCAGGTTCCCCTGCCGGAAATCAAACGCCTTAATCACAATAAACCTCCTTACCTTGATAAATCACCTGTTTCGAAAGTGAGCCCCCCAGCCAGTAGCTCAGCTCCGCCGGATGAGCAATATCCCATGCCACAAAGCTGGCCTCCTTTCCGGCTTCCAGAGATCCGCAAATGGCATCCAGCCCCAGCGCCTTCGCACCGTTAAGCGTCACCCCAGCCAACGCCTCTTCCGGCGTCATGCAAAACAGCGTACAGGCCATATTCATCATCAGGCGCAGGGATAACACCGGCGAGGTGCCGGGATTTAAATCGCTGGCGAGGGCAATCGGCACCCGGTACTGGCGCAGTAGCTCCAGCGGCGGTAGCTGTTTCTCACGCAGGAAGTAATAGGCGCCCGGCAGCAGCACCGCCACCGTCCCATGGCGAGCCATCACGGCGATATCTTCTTCGCACAAATATTCCAGATGATCCGCCGACAGCGCATGGTAGCGAGCGGCCAACGCAGCCCCATGCTGTAGCGTCAACTGCTCAGCATGGATCTTCACTGGCAGTCCCAACTGCCGGGCCTTCCGAAATACCCGCTCCACTTGCGAGGGTGAAAACGCCAGGTGTTCGCAGAACGCATCCACCGCATCCACCAATCCTTCCTGATGCAGCTCCGGCAGCAGTCGTTCGCAAATATAGTCAATCCAGGCATCTGCCCGGTCCTGATACTCGACGGGCACCGCATGGGCCGCCAGGCAGGTACTGCGCACGGTAAGCGGCAATGTGTCGCCAGCCTGACGGATCACCCGCAGCATTTTACGTTCGTTAGCCAGATCCAGACCGTAACCGGATTTGATTTCCAGCGCCGTTACGCCGTCCCGGCACAGCGCCCCGATACGCTGCCTCGCACTCTCCAGCAACTGGCTTTCGCTGGCCTGTCGCGTGGCGTTGACCGTGCTGGCGATACCGCCGCCGCCGGCAGCTATCTCCGCATAGCTCGCCCCGTTGAGACGCATTTCAAATTCCCGGGCCCGGTCGCCGCCAAATACTGCGTGGCTATGACAATCCACCAGTCCCGGCGTGACCACCCGGCCTTGTAAATCCACCCGCTGCGCAACAGGCAAGTCCGGCACTGCCTCTCGGTTGCCGACCCATAACAACACGGCACCGTCGGTCAGCATCGCGCCATCGTCAAGCAACTGATAATGCCCAGCGACCATTGTGGCGATCCGGCAGTGGTGCCAAAGGGTATACATAGCGTTCTCCTTTAACGACTGATGGCGGCGCCAGCCGCCGCTGCGGACTGAACTTTGCGCAGGACATAGTAGAGCGCGGCTGGAAGCGCCAGCCCGATGAGCCAGGAGATATCGATACCGCCCAGCATCTTCACGAACGGGCCGGAATAGAATCCACTATCAATAAACGGCGTCTGTACCGCCACTCCGACGAGATAAACCCCGATCCCCGTCACATTCCACGCCCGGTATTTCCCGTTCGGATCGTTCAGCGCCTCCATGTCTATCGCCTGGTGGTTAAAGAAATAGTAATCCACCAGGTTAATCGCGCTCCACGGAGTAAAGAAAGTCAACAGGAATAGCAGGAAGGATTTAAACGCCGACAGGAAAGAGTGTTGCCCCATAATCGCGATAGCGGTCGCCAGGGTAATAATCACCGCCAGCACCAGCAGACGCGCTGACTGGCTCACGCGCACTCGCTGCTTCCCGCAGCTGTACACCGTCGCCAGGCACATCAGGCTACCGTAGGCATTCAGGGTATTAATAGTCAGTTTACCAAACGCGATGCTCAGATATAACAGCGTGGCAATCGCACCGGTGCCGCCCAGGCCGACGATATAGTCCACTTCATGACCGACCAGCTTTCCCTGGGAGAGAGCGGCAGCCAGCACCCCGACGGTCATGGCGATTTGCGCGCCAATCACTGAACCGCTCCCTACGGCGAAAAAAACCTTCCCAGGAGAGGTACTACGCGGCAGATAACGGGAATAATCGGCAACATAGGGGCCAAAAGTGATCTGCCAGGAAGCGGCAAGGCCGGTGGCGGTTAAAAATGTACTCCAGCTAAAGGGCCGGACACTCAGCAGGTCGCCGATAGCCGGAAAGGAACTGATTTTCCACAGCAAGTAGATAAACGCGATAATCCCCACCAGGCTCGCCAGCTTACCCAACAGGTGGATCAAACGATAGCCGACATAAGCGATAACCAGCGTGGCGGCGGCAAAAAGCAGAATACCACTGGTTTCCGAGGTATGGAAAACCGCCGAGATCGCCTGGCCGGACAGCACTGCCCCGGTGGCGATAAAGCCAAGGTACATCAGGCAGACCAGCAGAATCGGCAGGCAGGCACCGTAGACGCCGAACTGTACCCGGCTACTGATCATCTGTGGTATCCCCAGTTGCGGCCCTTGCGCGGCATGCAATGCCATCACAATCCCGCCGGCAATCTGGCCCAGCATCAGACCGGCCAGCGACCAGAAAACATCCCCGCCGAATACAATCGTTAATGCGCCGGTGACCATGGCGGTGATTTGCAGGTTAGCCCCCAGCCACAGAGTGAACTGGCTAAAAATGCTACCGTGGCGTTCACCGTCGGGAATGGGCTCAATAGAACGTGTTTCGATGTATGTTGTGTTGTTGTTATTCATGGCAGCACTCCGATAAGGGCGAAGGGATACATGGCCCCCTTCGCCGGAGAAATTAATCCGCAATCATTGGCAGGTTGAGTCCTAGCTCTCTGGCGCATTCAATCGCGATGTCATAACCCGCATCCGCATGGCGCATCACACCGGTGGCCGGGTCGTTGTTCAGCACCCGGGCAATGCGTTCCGCTGCTTCATCGCTGCCGTCGCAGACGATCACCACGCCGGAATGCTGGGAGAAGCCCATCCCTACGCCGCCGCCATGGTGCAGGGAAACCCAGGTCGCTCCACTGGCGGTGTTCAACAGCGCGTTTAGCAACGGCCAGTCCGACACCGCGTCGGAGCCGTCCTGCATCGCTTCGGTTTCTCGGTTGGGGCTGGCAACGGAGCCAGAGTCAAGATGATCGCGGCCGATCACTATCGGCGCCGACAACTCGCCGCTGCGGACCATTTCGTTAAACGCCAGGCCCAGGCGCGCGCGCTGTCCCAGGCCGACCCAGCAGATCCTGGCCGGCAGCCCCTGGAAGCTGATGCGCTCTCTGGCCATATCCAGCCAGTGGTGGAGGTGTTCGTCATCGGGTATCAGCGCTTTAACTTTCGCGTCGGTACGGTAGATATCCTGCGGATCGCCGGAAAGCGCCGCCCAGCGGAAGGGACCAATCCCACGGCAGAACAGCGGACGAATATAGGCGGGAACAAAACCGGGGAAGTCAAAAGCGTTTTCCACCCCCATCTCTTTCGCCATCTGGCGGATGTTGTTGCCGTAATCGAAGGTGGGAATGCCCTGCTGCTGGAAGGCGAGCATGGCTCTAACGTGTTCGGCCATTGAAGCTTTGGCCGCGTTGATCGTCTCTACCGGGTGGGACTGCGCGCGAGCGCGGTACTCTTCCCAGCTCATGCCCAGCGGCAGATAACCGTTGAGGGGATCGTGTGCGCTGGTCTGGTCGGTCACCATGTCCGGGCGCACGCCGCGTCTTACCAGCTCCGGTAAAATGTCCGCCGCGTTGCCATGCAGCGCGATGGATACCGCTTCTCCTTTTGCAGTATAGCGGGCGATGCGGGACAGGGCGTCATCCAGATCGCTGGCCTGCTCATCGACATAACGGGTACGCAGACGGAAGTCGATACGCGACTGCTGGCATTCAATATTCAGCGAACACGCCCCCGCCAGGGTTGCGGCCAGCGGCTGAGCGCCCCCCATTCCCCCCAGGCCCGCTGTCAGCACCCAGCGTCCACGCAGGCTACCGTTATAGTGCTGGCGCCCGGCTTCAACAAACGTTTCGTAAGTGCCCTGCACAATGCCCTGGCTGCCGATGTAGATCCATGAGCCGGCTGTCATTTGCCCGTACATCACCAGACCTTTTGCGTCAAGCTCGTTGAAGTGCTCCCAGTTTGCCCAGTGCGGCACGAGATTCGAGTTGGCGATCAGTACCCGCGGGGCGTTGTTGTGGGTTTTGAAAACCCCCACCGGTTTGCCGGACTGGATCAACAGCGTTTCATCATCATTGAGTTGCTTCAAGGTCTCAACGATCTTGTCGTAGCACTCCCAGTTACGGGCTGCCCGGCCAATACCGCCGTACACCACCAGCTCTTTTGGATTTTCGGCTACATCGGGATCCAGGTTGTTCATCAGCATGCGCAGAGGCGCCTCTGTGAACCAACTTTTTGCGTTCAGTTTGGTGCCTCGCGGGGCTCTGATTTCAACATCGCGAAAACGGGTTGCTTGGTTACTCATGCGCTTTACCTTCTTATCCGTTACCAGTTGAATGTTACCTGTCCGTTAAATTTGTGACTCACATCTTAATTGTATATACATGATAAGCATATAGGATGCCAGGTTAGAAATTAATTTATAAAGACAAATAAATTCAATTAATTAAGATAAAAAAAGGAAAACACACTGCGTACTATCTCGATGAACTGACCATGATAATGGGCCATAACAGTGCAAAAAAACAGCTTGATGCTTTATTTTTGTGCACTAAAACATCACAAAAAAATAACACCAATATATTTTCTACCTCGTCATTACTGCTCATCTCGCTATAGACGGCAGTACCAGAAAACACAAAAACAAAATAACCATTTGTTTTTAAAATGAATAAATAATCATTTTATTGCACACGCCCCTGGTAATGGCATAAGCCTGTTCAGTTGTACATACAAGATAATACATAGCGACATTTTGCGCATAACTCCCCTGCAAACGGGAACACAGAACACAACAATCAGAGGTGTGAAGATGATTACCTTCCAGAAGGTAACTAAGCACTACGGCAACGGTTCGGTCGTAGTAGACGGCCTTAGCCTGGTAGTGCCGGGAGGTAAAATTACGGTATTTGTCGGCCCTTCCGGCTGTGGAAAAACCACCTCATTGCGGATGATCAACCGCTTAGTGGAAGCGTTATCGGGCCGAATCCAGCTTAACAGTGGAGCCACCGAGCAAATGGATGTCGTGCAACTGCGCCGCCATATTGGCTATGTCATTTAAAATGCGGGTTTATTTCCCCACAAAAACATTATCGATAATATTGTCGTCACCGCGATTCTCAACGGCACTGCCCAAAGTAAAGCCAGAGCCGGGGAATTACTGGAAATCGTCGGTCTGGAACCACAAATCGCCAAACGCTTTCCCTGGCAGCTTTCGGGAGGCCAGCAGCAGCGCGTGGGCGTCGCCCGCCCCCTGGCAGCAGACCCGGAGTTTATGTTGATGGACGAACCGTTCCGCGCGGTCGACCCGGTGGTTCGCGAACAGCTGCAGGAAGAGTTTTTGCGTATTCAGAAAGAGCTGAGCAAAACCATCATTATGGTCACTCACGATATTGATGAAGCCATGAAACTCGACGACCGGGTCGCGGTACTCAAACCCGGCTGCCACGACCACGGCGCTGGCTCTGGCTCTGGATGCGCTGGCTATTGCCATTGTCCAGTTGAGTATCGCTTCTCAGGCGCGTTGTGACTGCATCACCAATGCTCATCTCAGCGGGCTGCCGGCCTTCCTTGTCTTGCCGGATTCAGGGTATTCCGGGATGATGATCCCAACTTACGTTGCCGCTGCGCTGGCGGGCGATAACCGCAGTCTGGCTGGCCTGGCCAGTCTCCACACGGTATCCACCTGCGCCGGTCAGGAAGATCATGCCAGCAGGGGGTCGCCGCTCGTAAAGCGCTTAAGGCGGTGGAGAACGCCGTGGATATCGTCGCCATTGAGTTGCTGTGCGCCTGCCAGACGCTGGAGAAAGTGCGTCATGCGGTGCCCTTCCAGGATAAAGATACGCTGCTCTACCCGGATATCCATGCGCTACGCGCCCTGATTAATCAGGGCGAACTCAGCGCGATGCTGCTGGCATTGTGCGAAGAGGAGTAACAATGTACGCCGCAGAAACCGTCTACGGCGTAGTTATAGGGAAATCAGAGTAATGCGGGCTACGCGTGCGTCCGGAGTGTCCTGGATAACCAGCGTCACCGCTTCATCCACTAGCAGACTGTCGTAATGTTCCAGTAAATAGTGCTGGTCGCCAGCGTTCACCCGCAATGCGGGCCCGGCATTAAACAACATCCGCAGTCCACCCTGATGCAACCACGTTCCCGCTCCGCACCAGCTCACCGTAGCCCGGAGGGCGGCTTCCCGGTAAATCACATTAAAATCCAGCAGCGGCCCGCCGACAATCTCACAGGCTACGCCGCTCGCGCCGTTAAATCCCAGCGCCTGGAAAGGCGCAATCAATGCGCTGCGCTGCCCATCGATCGTCAGGTACATCCCCTCGCCTTCCAGCACGCTGATATTGCGCAGGTAGTCGGGAAAAGCGGAAAACGGGCCAGGCTGGCGAATAGTCGCCAGGGAAATACGCCAGTCGTATTCTCCCACCTCCGGATAGCGGGCCACTTCGCGCGTCACGCCCTGGCCGTTTTTCCAGGGCATTTCCGTATACAGGCGGGCGGGGAGCAGACGAATCATTTGCGCATGCTCCCTTCCAGACGGTAACGCGGGCCGGGGTAGACCAGACGCACACTGGTGACGATTTTCTTCTCCTGACGGCCGGTCCAGGTCCGACGATTGACCAGCAGACAAGGCGTATGTTCATCGATTTCCAGGTAAACACACTCGGCCCGGCTGACGTTGACCGCTTCAATAACGTGCTCGCCTTCAACAATCGGCGCAATCGAGGAGAGATAAGCGTTAGGTGTGATACGGGTAAAATCCTGCTGCAGGTAGTCAGGCACCACCTGCATATTCACCAGTCGGTCTTCCAGCATCACCGGTACGCCATTTTCATAGTGGCAAATCAGCGAATGGTACAGACCGCAACCCTGCTGCATGCCAAAACTGAACGCCTGCTGAGCATCAGCTTCAATTTCCGTTAGTCTGAAGACTCTGGCATGATGGCGATGGCCACGACTGGCGATCTCGTCGGCGATATTGTTAATTTCCAGCAGCGCCGACTGGCCGCGAATTTCGGCGACAAAAGTCCCGATCCCCTGCATGCGTACCAGCAGCCCCTCCGCCGTCAGTTCCCGCAGCGCGCGGTTAATCGTCATCCGGCTATAGCCAAACAGACTGACTAGTTCGCTTTCAGAAGGAACACGGTAATTCACGGGCCATGCCCCGCTGTGGATCTTGGTTTTGATCATCGCCTTTACCCTTTCATAAAAGGGTGCTGGATGTTCAGGTAACTCATCCATGAAATCCGGATTTGACAGGTCACTGTGCGCCATTAACCATTCCTCATATGCTGACGTTGTCAGTTTACTCTATGACCTGTTAGATGTATATATATGCACATGTATATACATCTAACACTACGCTGAAAACAGGGTGATAATATGGCAGTCTGGTTGGCAGAAAAAGTGCTGTTGCCTGATGGCTGGGCAAGTAATGTCGGCATAACCGTGTCCGAAGAAGGCATCATTACCGCGCTGGAAAAGAACGCGGTGCCGAATCCGCAGGCGACGCGCATCCAAGGGGTCGTCGTGCCGGGCATGCCGAACCTGCACTCTCATGCCTTCCAGCGGGCGATGGCCGGGTTAACGGAGGTCGCAGGAAACCCCTCAGATAGTTTCTGGACCTGGCGGGATCTGATGTACAGACTGGTAGATAAAATTACACCAGAACAGCTGGAAACCATCGCCAGCTATCTGTACATCGAAATGCTCAAAGCCGGATACACCTCGGTCGCCGAGTTCCACTACCTGCATCACAGCAGCAACGGCGCGCCTTATGAGGAGCGGACGGAATTAGCGCTGCGTATCGCCAGCGCGGCCAGACAGACCGGCATCGGCCTGACGCTGCTGCCCGTCCTTTACAGTTACGCCGGTTTTGGCGCACAGTCACCTTCCCTCGGTCAGCGCCGCTTTATCAACGACAGCGACAGCTACCTGACCATGTACGAGTCGCTCACCGCGCGGCTGTCCGGTGAGCCAATGCAACGTACCGGCCTGTGCTTCCATTCATTGCGTGCCGTTACGCCGGAGCAGATCGGCACCATTCTGGCCTGCCATCCTGGCCAGCAGCCGATTCATATTCATATCGCTGAACAGCAAAAAGAGGTGGATGACTGCCTGGCATGGTCCGGTGAGCGCCCGGTGGAATGGCTGTACAATCATCTGCCGGTGGATGAGCACTGGTGCCTGGTCCACGCCACCCATCTGACGCCTCAGGAAACGATAAAGATCGCCGCCTCCGGCGCGGTGGCTGGCCTATGCCTGACCACCGAAGCCAATCTCGGCGACGGCGTGTTCCCAGGCCCACACTATCTGGAGCATAACGGTGTCTGGGGGATCGGTTCGGACAGCCACATCAGTGTCAGCGTCAGTGAGGATTTACGCTGGTTTGAATACGGGCAACGCCTGGTCGCCCAGCGCCGCAACCGGCTTATCGTTCCGGGCGAACCTCACGTCGGCAACGTCCTGTATCAAGGGGCGCTCCGCGGCGGTGCCAGAGCGCTGGGCCAGAACATCGGCGAGCTAAGCGTCGGGTATCGGGCCGATCTTCTGGTACTGGATGGCCAGGATCCGTTCATCGCCAGCTCAGAAGACCGGATGCTGCTCAACCGCTGGATCTTTGCCTGCTCGTCAAATCCTGTTCGCGCGGTGATGACCGGCGGACGCTGGGTGATTGAGGATGGGCATCACAGCAAAGAGGAGCCCATCACTCAGGCGTTTATTCAGGTGATGAAACAACTGGCGGCCTGAGGCAAAACAAGCCGCTTCACCGACGGTGAAGCGGCTTTGTCTCTGAACGGGCGGGACGAGCGAAGGAGTTAAATTGCCTCGTCGTCTTCTTCCCCGGTACGAATACGAATCACGCGGGCGACGTCAAAGACGAAGATTTTACCGTCGCCGATTTTACCGGTCTGCGCCGTGCGGATAATAGTATCCACGCAGGTATCAACGATATCGTCAGTGACCACAATTTCGATTTTCACTTTCGGCAGAAAATCCACCATGTACTCTGCACCGCGGTACAGCTCGGTGTGGCCTTTCTGACGGCCAAAGCCCTTCACTTCCGTAACCGTCATCCCGGTGATGCCAACTTCGGCCAGCGCTTCGCGCACATCATCAAGTTTGAAAGGTTTAATAATCGCATCAATCTTTTTCATGGTGTTCCTGTCTTTGTCGCGTAACCGGTTGCTTACCGTATCATAACTTGCGTCATGCTGCGGAGCTACTCTTTAAAGTCGTTGGCGTCGAGCTCGTGGCGCGACAGCAGCTTGTAGAATTCAGTACGGTTGCGCCCCGCCATTCTTGCCGCGTGGGTGACGTTACCTTTGGTAATTTGCAGCAGCTTGCGCAGATAGTTGAGCTCAAACTGATTGCGCGCTTCGACGAAGGTCGGCAGCGCGGTATTTTCCCCTTCCAGTGCCTGTTCCACCAGCGCCTCACCGATCACCGGCGAAGTGGTCAACGCCACGCACTGCTCAATCACGTTCACCAGCTGGCGGACATTACCGGGCCATTTGGCGGCCATCAGCCGTTTCATCGCATCGCTTGAAAACGCCCGAACAAACGGCTTGTGTCGTTCGGCAGACTGGCGCAGCAGATGGTTTGCCAGCAGCGGGATATCCTCCGCGCGCTCGGCCAGAGGCGGGATCTTCAGGTTCACCACGTTCAGGCGATAAAACAGATCTTCACGAAACTCGCCGCGCGCCATCGCTTTCGGCAGATCGCGGTGGGTGGCCGAGATGATACGCACATCGATATCAATATCGCGGTTGCTACCCAGCGGACGCACTTTACGCTCCTGCAGTACCCGCAGCAGCTTCACCTGCAGCGCCACCGGCATATCGCCGATCTCATCAAGAAACAGCGTCCCGCCTTCAGCGGCCTGGAACAACCCCTCCCGGTTGCTGACCGCGCCGGTAAACGCGCCGCGCGCATGACCAAATAGCTCGGACTCCAGCAGCTGTTCCGGCAGCGCCCCGCAGTTAATGGCGACAAAAGGCTTGTCGTGGCGCGGACTGGCATTATGAATCGCCTGCGCGACAATCTCTTTCCCCGTCCCGCTCTGGCCGTTAATCAGCACGCTGACGTCCGACTGCGCCACCATCCCCGCCTGTTCCAGCAGGCGCAGCATCAGCGGACTGCGGGTGACGATAGCCTGACGCCAGCGCTCATCCGTCGCCGGCGCACTGTGCTCCAGCGCATCATCGATGGCTTTGTACAGGGCGTCTTTGTCCACCGGTTTGGTCAGGAAACCAAACACCCCTTGCTGGGTGGCCGCCACCGCGTCGGGAATAGAGCCATGAGCGGTAAGGATAATCACCGGCATCCCCGGATGCACTTTCTGGATTTCGCTGAACAACTGCAGGCCGTCCATCTCATCCATGCGTAAATCGCTGACCACCAGTTCGACTTTGTCCCGAGCCAGAATGCGCAGCGCCTCCGGACCGCTTTCAGCGGTCACGACGCTGTAGCCCTCGCTGGTCAAACGCATCCCCAGCAGTTTTAACAGACCCGGATCGTCATCCACCAGCAGCAAATGCGCTGGTTTACGGATCGTCATGTATGACCTCCGGAACTTTGTCGCTGCCGTGGCTACTGTCGGAATTAAAATTCCCCCCCGGCTTGCGGCTGGAAAGCTGGCGTTCAATATCGGTGAGGTTTTCCAGCTTGCGGGTGGTTAGCTCAAGCTGGCTGCGCAACTGCTGTTCCTGCAGGCGCAGCGCCTCCAGTTCACTATCGCTGGACTGCTGCAGCTTCGCGTAACGGGCGCGTTCATCCACCAGCTGCAGTTGCCTGTTCTGACCATCACGCCAGAGCTGATACAGCGGACGCACCTGCATGGCGATCTGCGGACTAAAAGAATCCAGGCGGGATACCAGTTCACGGCGTTCATCCGGTGTAATCTTCGCATCCGCCAACAAAATGCCGCGCTTAAAGGCGTCCTGCCAGCTGTCATCATCGTGTCGTTTGGCCTCCGCCCGCGCCTGGACCGGCGCCAGGCGGTCGGCACAATCAATCCCGCGCAGCCAGAACAGCGGGTTTTTATCGCTGGCTTCGTTATTCAGCGACCAGATATTGGCGCAATCGACTGAGAGAAAGTCCGCCACCTGGTGCTGCGGCATCTCGGGTTGTGCTTTGTCATTTGCCGTGTTTGGCGAAAAAGCGGCGGAACAGCCCACCAGCGCCAGACACGAAATGCCGGGCAACAGCCATCCTTTAAAAGCACGAACCACTACGAAAAAGTGGGACATATTCACCCATTGTAGATTCATGTGTTGGTTTTTCCCGGCTCAGTGGCGGGTAGCGTTATGCGAAAACAGATAAGCCCGGGTTCACTCTCTTCCAGGCTAAGCTCACCCTGCATTTGTCGGACGCAGTCCCGGGCAATACTCAGTCCCAGACCGCTGCCTTTTACCGCCCCTTTACGCTGATGGCTTCCCTGATAAAAAGGCTCGAAAATCATCTTTTTCTCCGCCTGCGGGATCGGTTCGCCGCTGTTGATCACATCTATGTGAACCTGCTCGCCGTACCGGTAGCTATGAATACGAATGTTACCGGATTCAGCCCCATAGTGCACCGCATTGGAATAGAGATTATCCATCACGCTGATTAATAATGCCGGTTCAGCCAGGCAGGTACGCTCCGCCAGCTGAATCGCGGTATGCATCATTTTTGCGCGGGCCGGCAAGCTGTGAGCGGCCACGACATTATCAACCAGTTCAGCAATATCAACGATTTCACGCGGGACCGGGCCATCGGCCTGTTTACGATTGTAGTCCAGCAACTGCTCAATCAGTTTTTGCAGATTGCGGCTGCTGCTATCGAGAATTTCGACAATCTCCTGCTGTTCCGTGGTCAACGGCCCGGCCACACGGTCGGCCAGCAGCTCGGTGCCTTCCCGCATGCTGGCGAGCGGCGTTTTCAGCTCGTGTGAAAGATGGCGTAAAAACTGATGGCGCTGCGATTCAAGCCAGGCGAGACGCTCGCTCAGCCAGATGATTCGCTCACCGACGGAACGCAGTTCGCGCGGACCGGTAAACAGCGCCGCATTGTCCAGTGACTTCCCCTCTCCCAGCCGGTTAATCATTTTCTCGATCCCTTTTACCGGACCGATAATCATCCGGGTAAACAGCAGAACCAGCGCCAGACTTAGCAGAAAAAGGACCAGCGCCTGCCAGCCAAAAAACTGCCCGCGTTCGGCAATCTCCTGCTGGAGCTGTTGTCCGCGTGAATAAACCACCGTTCGGGTGGCCTGAACCATCTCGCTATTGGCGGCGGCAAAGGCTTCAAGGCTGGCGCCCGATTTCGCATCCGGGCTGCTGTTATTGCACCTGAGCTGCGCAAGGTCGTTCAGCTCCTGGCTTAGTGCCTGCCAGATTTTTTCGTCCGGTAGCACCCCGGCATGAGCGTCAAGCATCTCGCTGTAGTGTTTACGCTGATTTTGATAGACCTTCGCCAGCGTCGGATCGTCCAGTACACAGTACTGCCGGTAGCTACGTTCCATTTCCAGCGACGCGTTCACCATCGCCTCGCTGCGCCGGGCATCGACAAGCGTCGTGCGGTTAATATGCGCGGCCTGCGCGCTAAGCGCATTCAGGCTCTGCCAAGCCTGCCAGGCCAGAACCAGCAGCGGCAGCAGAATCAACACAAACGAGAGCGTGACCAACTGACGCAACGAACGGGGGAAAAAAGAGATTCGCTTCAAGGATAGGGTCTCAATCATTAGCTCATCACGATGCTAACTGAGGACGCGGCAGAGTAACAGGTGCAATCGACCTTTCTGCCGGGCGAAAGTCGAAAAATAGACCTGACAGCTGATAAGAGAACCCCGCGGCGCTTCGATAACCGGGGGCGGCATGGCAAGCAGCCAGTCCGGCCATCGGCAAATTGTCATGCCGCGAATAAAACAAAGCCAGGCATCGGCCTGGCTTTGTTATGGAATAAGGCGGTGCCTAACTCGACGTTTCGCCCGATGGTTGATAAAGCAAAGCTGTTATCAGAAGTTGGACGGCAGGCACCTTGTTGTGCGTCATTCGAAGTTTATGTAGCGCGTCCCGAAGGGGCTGACATAAGAAGGTGAATGAGCCACTGCTTATTATTATGCATTAACTATGCCACATAGCAAAATAAATTATTAATACACTGAAAAATAATGATTTTATAACATCAGACGCGAATTCCTGACGCGGTGTATTTTTAGCCACAGTGTCGCCATTTAGCAACACATAGCACCATATTTTTCTACCTCATTAAAAATCAATAAGTTAAGTGTCTCCAATTAGCGACACCCCTCACCGGTGTTTGTCGGCAATTCCCGACACCTTCAAGCGACCGCCGTCACAAACGAAAAAGCCCCCGCACAAAGTCGGGGGCTTGATACATTACGATTCAGCCTGGCAGGATCCGCCAACGCGGCGGCTCCTGTATCACTCGCCGGATATTAACCCAGCTGTTTACGCGCATTGCGGAAGATGCGCATCCACGGGCTATCCTCGCCCCAGTTTTCCGGATGCCAGGAGTTAGCCACCGTGCGGAATACGCGCTCAGGATGTGGCATCATGATCGTCGCACGACCGCTTTCGCTGGTCACGGCGGTGATCCCGTTCGGTGAACCGTTCGGGTTAGCCGGATAGCTCTCCGTCACCTTACCGAAGTTATCGACAAAGCGCAGCGCCACCAGACCTTTGCTCTCCAGCTGAGCCAGATGCGCGCTGTCACGCACTTCCACCTGCCCTTCACCGTGAGAAACAGCAATCGGCATCATTGAACCAACCATGCCCTGCAGCAGCAGCGACGGGCTTTGCGTTACTTCGACCAGGCTGAAGCGCGCTTCAAAACGGTCGGAATAGTTACGCACAAAACGCGGCCACAGCTCACTTCCTGGGATCAGCTCACGCAGATTGGACATCATCTGACAACCATTACAGACCCCCAAAGCCAACGTCTGAGGACGGTGGAAAAAGGTGGCAAACTCATCGCGCACGCGCTCGTTAAACAGAATGGATTTCGCCCAGCCTTCGCCCGCCCCCAGTACGTCACCATAGGAGAAACCGCCGCAAGCCACCAGCGCCTGGAAATCGGCCAGTCCGGTACGTCCCGCCAGCAGGTCGCTCATGTGAACATCGATCGCATCAAAGCCCGCGCGGTGGAAGGCTGCCGCCATCTCAACGTGGGAGTTAACACCTTGCTCACGCAGTACCGCTACCTTCGGACGGGCGCCGGTGGCGATGTACGGTGCGGCAATATCTTCGTTGATATCGAAGGAGAGCTTCACGTTAAGGCCCGGATCGTCTTCGCGGCGCTTCGCTTCGTGCTCGCTATCAGCGCACTCCGGGTTGTCGCGCAGACGCTGCATCTGCCAGGTGGTTTCTGCCCACCAGATACGAAGTGTGGTACGACTTTCGCTGAACACCGGATGCCCTTCGGCGGTGATGACAAAGCGGTCACCTTCCGTCGCCTGGCCCAGATAGTGGACACAATCCGCCAGGCCGTGAGAAGCCAGCAGGGCTTCAACCGCTTCGCGATCCGCTGCACGCACCTGGATAACCGCGCCCAGTTCTTCGTTAAACAGCGCGGCCAGACGATCGTCACCCAGCGCGGCGATATCTGCCGTCAGGCCGCAATGACCGGTAAAGGCCATCTCAGCCAGCGTCACCAGCAGTCCGCCATCAGAGCGGTCGTGGTAAGCCAGCAGCTTACGATCGGCCACCAGCGCCTGCATAGCATCCCAGAAGCCTTTCAGCTGTGCGACATCGCGTACGTCGGCCGGAACATCGCCCAGTTGACGGTAAACCTGCGCCAGCGCGGTGGCGCCGAGCGCGTTACGACCTTTGCCTAAATCAATCAGCAGCAGGGCGTTATCTTCCGTGGAAAGCTGTGGCGTTACGGTATGGCGCACATCTTCCACGCGGGCAAAGGCGGAAATCACCAGCGACAGCGGCGAAGTCATCTCGCGCTGTTCACTGCCGTCCTGCCAGCGGGTTTTCATCGACATCGAGTCTTTACCCACCGGAATAGTCAAACCCAAAGCCGGACACAGCTCTTCGCCAACCGCTTTTACCGCTTCATACAGACCGGCATCTTCACCCGGATGACCAGCCGCGGCCATCCAGTTTGCAGAAAGCTTCACGCGATTCAACGCGCCAATTTGCGTTGCCGCAACGTTAGTCAGCGCTTCACCGACGGCCAGGCGAGCAGAGGCGGCAAAGTCCAACAGCGCGACCGGCGCACGTTCGCCAATCGCCATCGCTTCGCCATAGTAGCTATCGAGGCTGGCGGTGGTTACCGCGCAGTTCGCTACCGGAATCTGCCAGGGGCCGACCATCTGATCGCGCGCAACCATCCCGGTGACGGTACGGTCGCCGATGGTGACAAGGAAGGTTTTTTCCGCCACTGCCGGCAAATGCAGAACGCGATTCACCGCGTCGGCGAGAGTGATATCCTGGCGATCCAACGCATCACCTTTCACTTTCAGGGTCTGAACATCGCGGGTCATTTTCGGCGTTTTACCCAGCAGCACATCCAGCGGCAGGTCGATCGGCTGGTCGTTGAAGTGAGCATCGCCCATGTTCAGATGCAGTTCTTCGGTGGCTTCACCGATCACCGCGTACGGTGCGCGCTCACGGCGGCACAGCTCATCAAACAGCGGCAGCTGTTCCGGCGCAACCGCCAGCACATAGCGCTCCTGGGATTCGTTACACCAGATTTCCAGCGGACTCATGCCCGGCTCATCGCTCAGAATATCGCGCAGCTGGAATTTACCGCCGCGCCCACCGTCGCTAACCAGTTCCGGCATGGCATTAGACAGACCGCCAGCACCGACGTCGTGGATAAACAGAATCGGGTTTGCATCGCCCAGTTGCCAGCAGCGGTCGATCACCTCCTGGCAACGGCGTTCCATTTCCGGGTTATCACGCTGTACGGAGGCAAAATCAAGATCCGCGTCGGACTGACCGGATGCCATTGAAGAAGCCGCGCCGCCGCCCAGGCCGATATTCATCGCCGGGCCACCAAGGACAATCAGTTTCGCCCCAACGGTAATTTCACCTTTCTGCACATGCTCGCCACGGATGTTACCAATCCCGCCCGCCAGCATGATCGGTTTATGATAACCGCGTAGCTCTTCGCCGTTGTGGCTGGTCACTTTTTCTTCATAGGTACGGAAATAGCCGTTCAGCGCCGGACGACCGAATTCGTTGTTAAACGCGGCGCCGCCCAACGGGCCGTCGGTCATGATATCCAGAGCGGTCACAATACGCTCTGGCTTGCCGAAATCTTCTTCCCACGGCTGTTCAAAGCCGGGAATCCGCAGGTTAGAGACCGAGAAACCGACAAGACCGGCTTTCGGTTTCGCTCCGCGACCGGTTGCCCCTTCATCGCGGATTTCACCGCCGGAGCCGGTCGCCGCACCCGGCCATGGAGAGATGGCCGTCGGGTGGTTGTGTGTTTCCACTTTCATCAGGATATGGGCGTCTTCCTGATGGAAGTCATAGCGGCCTTTTTCGCGATCGGCAAAGAAGCGCCCTACCTGAGAACCTTCCATGACCGCAGCGTTGTCTTTATAGGCGGACAGGACGTAATCCGGCGTCTTTTCGAAGGTGTTTTTGATCATCTTGAACAGCGACTTCGGCTGCTGTTCACCATCAATAACCCAGTCGGCGTTAAAAATCTTGTGGCGGCAGTGCTCAGAGTTCGCCTGGGCAAACATATACAGTTCGATGTCATTCGGGTTGCGGCCAAGCTTGTTGAACGCATCCTGCAGGTAGTCGATTTCGTCTTCCGCCAGCGCCAGCCCCAGACGGAGGTTGGCATCAATCAGCGCCTGACGTCCCTGCCCCAGCAGATCGACGCTGGTCACTGGCGTCGGTTGATGTTGAGCGAACAGCTTTTCGCCCTCTTCCAGCGCATCAAAGACGCTTTCCATCATCCGGTCGTGGAGTTCACTCGCGACAGCGGCCCATTGTGCTTCACTCAGCGTACTGGCTTCCACATAGTACGCCACGCCGCGCTCAAGGCGCACAACCTGCGACAGACCGCAGTTATGGGCGATATCGGTAGCTTTAGAAGACCAGGGGGAGATGGTGCCAGGGCGGGGGGTGACGAGCAGTAATTTACCGGTTGGGGTATGGCTGTTTAAGCTTGGGCCATACTTGAGCAGTCGTGCCAGCCTTTCACGCTCATCACCGCTTAACGGCGCGTTCAGTTCGGCAAAATGAACATACTCTGCATATATTGTGCTAACCGGCAGGTTGGCCGCCTGGAAACGTGCCAGCAGTTTATTAACACGAAATGCCGACAGTGCAGGTGAACCACGCAAAATTTCCATCATAAGTCTCTCGTCTTCGCAGCTTTCAATATGAGCCAGGGGGGAAACGGGCGCCATTATAGTGAATCCTGAGCCTCGACGAAACCGTTTGCGTGGAAATAAAATTGTTCACCTGGTTTATCAATTAATGTGACCTTCTCCGCGAATAAGTTGCCAACTGACGCATTCTTAAGCAAAATGCCGCTCATTCGAAGACTCTC
The DNA here is from genome assembly GCF_039594335.1 of Raoultella sp. Taxonomy (NCBI): domain Bacteria; kingdom Pseudomonadati; phylum Pseudomonadota; class Gammaproteobacteria; order Enterobacterales; family Enterobacteriaceae; genus Klebsiella; species Raoultella sp. The sequence continues at coordinate 6,708 of NZ_JBCNNS010000058.1, read as the reverse complement.
TTTTTACTTTTCCGCTAATAGCCTGCTGAGGAACACAGAGCTGCAGAAGATTAACTCTCTGAAAAAATTAAAGATTAATTATCTGCTCATCGGCATTGTGACCCTATTGCTGGCGGCTGCCCTGTGGCCGTCGATCCCGTGGTCAGGAAAGCCGGAGAACCGTGTCGCCGGAATTATGGCGCGCGGTGAGCTGCGCATCAGCACCATCAATTCGCCGCTCACCTTCGCGACCATCAATAACAAATCCTACGGGCTGGATTACGAGATGGCAGAACAGTTTGCCAATTATCTCGGCGTCAGGCTGAAGGTGACTGTCCGCCAGAATATCAGTCAGCTGTTCGATGACCTTGATAACGGTAATGCCGATATGTTAGCTGCCGGGCTGGTCTACAACTCAGAGCGGGTCAAAAACTATCAGGCCGGGCCAGGCTACTATTCGGTGTCGCAGCAGCTGGTCTACCGGGTTGGCACGCCGCGCCCACGCAGCCTCGCCAACCTCACGGCAGAACAGTTGGTGATTGCCCCAGGGCACGTCGCCATTAACGACCTGCAGACGCTGAAAGGGAATAAATACCCGGATCTCGGCTGGCGCGTGGATGAAAAACGCGGGACGACAGCGCTGATGCAGGCGGTTATCGATGGCGAAGTGGATTACACCATTGCAGATTCGGTGGCGATTAGCCTGTTCCAGCGCGTACATCCGGAACTGGCGGTCGCCCTGGATATCAGCGATGAACAGCCGGTGACCTGGTTTAGCGCCAGGAGCGAAGACAACTCGCTCTCGGCGGCGATGCTGGATTTCTTCAACAATATGAATGAAAACGGTACTCTGGCACGACTGGAAGAAAAATACCTCGGACACGGTAACGATTTCGATTATGTCGATACCCGGACGTTCCTGCGCGCCGTCGATACTATTCTGCCGGACCTACAGCCAATGTTTGAGAAATACGCGCGTCAGATCGACTGGCGCCTGCTGGCGGCCATTTCATGGCAGGAGTCGCACTGGGATCCGCAGGCCACCTCGCCAACCGGGGTGCGCGGCATAATGATGCTGACCCGCAATACTGCGCAGAGCCTGGGATTAACCGACCGTACCGATGCAGAGCAGAGCCTCAGCGGCGGTATGCGCTACTTGCAGGATATGATGAATAAAATCCCGGACTCGGTCCCCAAAGATGAACGAATCTGGTTTGCGCTGGCGGCTTACAATATGGGCTACGCCCATATTCTGGACGCCATCTCGCTGACAAAAAGACAGAAAGGCAATCCCGACAGCTGGGCGGACGTGAAACAGCGCCTGCCGCTGCTTAGTCAGAAATCTTATTACAGCCGACTGAAATATGGCTACGCCCGCGGTCACGAGGCATACGCCTACGTCGAGAACATCCGCAAATATCACATCAGCCTGGTGGGATACCTGTCGGAGAAAGAGAAAAAAGATGAACAGCGGCTGGCGCTTGCCGGAGACTATCCGGCAGTGATGCCGGATGAACTGGATAAAGAACAGCAGGTGCTGCCCTTTTTCCAGTTTCGCGCGGAATCGTTAGTCGACAACGCCAGACTGAAGATTCCCGGACTGAGCCGCTAAGCGTCCCCGAGCCGGCGCGCCTTTTTCAAGGCTTTTTTCTCTTCCCGCCGCCAGCGGAAAAAGTCGCTAAGCATACCTGAGCACGACTCCGCCAGAATACCTTCACTGATCTCCACCCGATGATTCATCCCCGGATGGTGCAGGACATCTATTAGCGAGCCGGCTGCGCCGGTTTTTGCATCCCGGGCACCAAATACCAACCGCGAAATCCGGCTATGCACCATCGCCCCCGCGCACATCACGCACGGTTCAAGCGTGACATACAGCGTCGCGTCAATCAGGCGATAGTTTTTCAGTACCAGTCCCCCCTGACGCAGCGCCATAATTTCGGCATGCGCCGTAGGATCGTGGCGCCCGATAGGTCGGTTCCAACCTTCGCCGATAACCTGATTGTTATGCACCAGTACGGCGCCAACCGGCACTTCGCCCTCTTCCCAGGCGCGTTTAGCCAGCGTCAGGGCGTGACGCATCCAGTATTCATCGGTCAGTTCATGGTCAGACAAAACGGGCACTCCTGCGGAAAAAGCGGGCCGCATTATACATGGCCGACTAGCATTGCACACTATTCTAGCTGGTGGAGATCGCCCTGCGGGGTGACCCGCCAGCGGTGCTGGCAAAAATGAAGCAGCGGATTATCCTGCTCGCTATCGCTATAGCCGCTGTACAGCTGCAGCGGCGCACCGATCTTCTGCTCAAGTTGCGCCACCTTTTCATGGCCCAGACAGCGTAGCGACAGGCCCCAACCTCCGCAACTGCGCTCCATCCGACTGGCAATGATATTCACCCTCGGCAACCAGGCCGTATCGCCGTAGACCTGTTCCACCAGCGATTGCGGCGACCCGGTAATCAGCCAGACGTCAGCATCGTGCCGGGTCAGATAGTCCGACAACCGGGCCTGAACTACCGGGAAGGCCGTTACTCGCTGGCGGAACCAGCGGACAAAATCGGCCTCAAGGCGCTTTAGCGCGCGCTCACTGCGCCCAAACGTCGATGCCCACAGCAGCAGACTCATCGGCCAGCGCGCCGCCCGGCCGTTTATCGCCAGCCCTGCCAGAATAACCGGCAACAGCGGCGCAACCAGCAGCAGATTCAGGGGCTGGTGACGCAAGACATAGCGTAAGAAGCTGCCGAACATATCCTGTTGATGTAACGTTCCATCGAGATCAAAAAAAACCACTCGCTGCATGCTACTCTTCAAACCTGACCTCTTTTTATCGAATTTTGTCTCTGAGACCGCTAGCTTAACAGTCTTGTGCCATGAACAGAGAAAACATCCGCCAACGTTAAGCCTGGGTTGAGGCAATTCCTCTGCCGTGAATAAATCTCAGCGGTAGAATTTTTAATTCGCCGCAATCCTCTTATAATCGAATACAAAATTCTTTCAGCAGAGGGCGAAAGTTGTCCTGAGGAAAACCGATGAACTGTTTAATCCGCATCCGCCAGCGCTACCCGTCGCTGGCAGCAAGCGATAAGAAGCTGGCAGACTTTATTCTGGCTCAGCCGGACCAGACCCGCCACCTGAGTTCGCAACAGCTGGCAGGCGAGTCAGGTGTCAGCCAGTCCAGCGTCGTGAAATTCTCGCAGAAGATGGGGTTTAAAGGGTTCCCGGCGCTGAAGCTGGCGCTCAGCGAAGCGCTGGCCAGTGCGCCCAATCCTCAGTCAGTGCCGGTGCATAACCAGATCCGCGGCGACGATCCACTGCGTCTGGTGGGCGAAAAACTGATTAAGGATAACGTGGCCGCCATGCATGCATCGCTGGATGTGAACAGCGAAGAGAAGCTGCTGGAAGCCGTTGCGCTGCTGCGCCATGCGCGCCGGGTGATTATTACCGGTATTGGTGCATCCGGCCTGGTGGCGCGCAATTTCAGCTGGAAGCTGATGAAGATCGGCATTAACGCTGTTTCCGAACAGGATATGCATGCCCTGCTCGCCACCGTGCAGGCCATGTCGTCAGACGATCTGCTGTTAGCCATCTCCTATTCTGGCGAACGTCGTGAAATCAATATGGCCGCCGGAGAAGCGCTGCGCGTGGGCTGTCGGATCCTGGCGATCACGGGCTTCACCCCCAACGCCCTGCAACAGCAGGCCACGCAGTGCCTGTACACAATCGCCGAAGAGCAGGCGACCCGCAGCGCGGCGATCTCCTCCACCAGCGCGCAGATGATGCTCACCGATCTGCTGTTTATGGCGCTGGTTCAACAGGATCTTGAACATGCGCCGGAGCGTATCCGGCACAGCGAAGCGCTGGTGAAAAAACTGGTGTGAACAGAAAATGGGCGTATAATGCCCGCCCTGTTTGTGTTGTTTCTGAGAATTTCCCGATGGCGCTGTTAATCACCAAAAAATGCATCAATTGCGATATGTGCGAACCGGAATGCCCTAACGAGGCCATTTCGATGGGTCACAGCATTTATGAGATTAACAGCGACCGCTGCACGGAATGCGTGGGCCACTACGAAACGCCCACCTGTCAGAAAGTGTGCCCGATCCCGAATACGATTCTGAAAGATCCGGCACACGTCGAAAATGAAGAACAACTCTGGGACAAGTTCGTACTAATGCATCACGCGGACAAAATCTGATACCGCGGTCAGCAAGCGCTAACTCTCCACGATAACCGTAGCACAAGCGTAATGGCGTTCATCGGCCAGCGTTACGTGAATGCGACTGACTCCCAGACGCTCCGCCAGGTTCTTCGCCTCGCCCCATAAGCGTAGCTTAGGCTTGCCCAGTTCATCGTTGTAAACTTCGAACTGATTAAAAGCCAGACCGTTACGGATACCGGTCCCCAGAGCTTTCGCCGCTGCCTCTTTCACCGCAAAACGTTTTGCCAGAAAACGCACCGGCTGCTGGTGCTGCGCCCATATCACCCACTCGTTGTCGCTAAGCACCCGCCGGGCGAGACGATCGCCGCTGCGGGAGATCACTGCTTCAATACGAGCAATTTCAACAATATCGGTGCCCAGCCCCAGAATAGCCATTACGCGCGCGCTTCCTGCATCAGGCGTTTCATTTCGGCAACCGCCTCTTTCAGACCGCTCATCACCGCACGGCCGATGATTGCATGACCAATGTTCAACTCATGCATCTGAGGAATGCGGGCGATCGCCTGTACGTTATGGTAGGTCAGGCCGTGACCGGCATTAACCTTGAGGCCAAGGCTCGCGGCATAGGCAGCCGCCGTCGTGATGCGCTCAAGCTCTTTTGCCTGCTGAGCGTCGGTTTCAGCATCCGCATAGCAACCGGTATGGATTTCGATATACGGCGCGCCAACCTCCGCCGCAGCTTTAATTTGCTCAGCATCGGCATCGATGAACAGCGAGACCAGAATTCCGGCATCGGCAAGACGCGTGCAGGCGGCGCGCATTTTATCGCGCTGGCCCGCCACATCCAGACCACCTTCTGTCGTTACTTCCTGACGCTTTTCCGGAACCAGACAGCAGAAATGCGGTTTGGTCTCACAGGCGATAGCCAGCATCTCTTCGGTGACCGCCATCTCCAGATTCATTCGGGTATCCAGCGTCTGGCGCAGAATACGAACATCGCGGTCGGTAATATGGCGACGGTCCTCGCGCAGGTGCACTGTAATTCCGTCGGCGCCAGCCTGCTCGGCGATAAAGGCCGCCTGTACCGGATCCGGATAAGCAGTGCCGCGAGCATTACGCAGTGTCGCAATATGGTCAATATTGACCCCTAACAGTAATTCAGCCATGACAATCCTCATTGATCGTTATTCGTTTTATCTGCTGCTCGCGCCGCGCGGGCGGGCATAAACTGGCGAAACAGCTCCCGGCTCTTCAGCGGTTTACCGCCAAGATACGGTTTCAGGGCGATACGGGTAAAGCGCTTTGCGGCACGTAGCGCATCGCTATCCGGGAACTCACGGTTAGCCAGCGCCTTCAGATGGTGCCCGGTAAAGGTGTTGTTATCAATGACCACGCTGGCGATAAAGCCTTTTTCTTCACGATAGCGATAGGTCATAGTGTCCTCTACCGCTTCGCCGCTGCCGGCGCAGTGGAGGAAATCGACGCCATAGCCCAGATGCCCCAGCAGCGCCAGTTCAAAACGGCGCAACGCCGGCTCCGGCGTACCGCTGGCACCAGCCAGTGCCTGCAGACAGTGCAGGTAATCGAAAAAAAGCTCGGAGAAGCGCGTTTCATGTTCGAGCACGCGGGAAAGCAACTCATTGACATACAGACCGCTGTAAAGCGTGATGCCGCAGAGCGGAAGAGCCAATGAAACGGCTTCGGCGCTACGTAGCGTTTTCACTTCGCCACGACCGCCAAAGCGCAGGAGTAAAGGGGTAAAAGGCTGGAGAGCGCCTTTGAGGTTGGAGCGTTTAGAACGTGCGCCTTTTGCGACCAGGCGCACGCGGCCCGACTCCTCCGTGAAGACGTCCAGCATCAGGCTGGTTTCGCTCCAGGGACGACTATGCAGAACGAAAGCGCGCTGCCAGCCTTCCATCATACTCGTCGTCTTTCAGGTTGCAGGAGCGTTGGCCGCACCCTCTCACCCGAATCACTTACTAACGTAAGCTCCCGGGGACTCACGGTCTTGCCGACTGCCTGCACCACGAAAGCCATGGAGTATCAAACTCAGAGATCGTCAACATAACCGAGGCTGCGCAACGCGCGCTCGTCGTCGGCCCAGCCGGATTTGACCTTCACCCACAGTTCAAGGTGCACCGGCGCTTCAAACATATCCTGCATGTCTTTACGCGCTTCAATACCGATGGTTTTAATTTTGGCGCCTTTGTTGCCAATGACCATCTTCTTCTGACCTTCACGCTCAACCAGAATCAGGCCGTTAATATCGTAACCGCCGCGTTCGTTGGTCTGGAAACGCTCGATCTCAACCGTCACCGAATACGGCAACTCGGCGCCAAGGAAACGCATCAGCTTTTCGCGGATGATTTCGGAAGCCATAAAGCGCTGAGAACGGTCGGTAATATAATCTTCCGGGAAGTGATGAATCGCTTCCGGCAGATGTTTGCGTACGATCCCGGCGATGGTATCGACGTTCATGCCTGTTTCTGCAGAAATCGGTACGATATCGAGGAAGTTCATTTGGCTTGCCAGGAACTGCAGGTGCGGCAGCAAATCAGCCTTTTCCTGCAC
>NZ_JBCNNS010000057.1:0-27731 GCF_039594335.1 Raoultella sp. | reverse complement strand
GAAGCGGATTCATATCTGTTCATGCTATTTACTCCTTGATTTGCTGGTAACAAACCGGGGCAGTATTTCGCATGGGCATTCTACGGGCAAAGCCCCACATGAACGATCGCCACCCCCATAGGAGGTGGTTTAGGGGTGACAAAAAAACGAGCGCCGTAGCGCCCGTCGTATTAATTGGTGAACGGGATGATAATTTCGCCCGGCTTCACTTCGATGCCTTTCGCGTATTTTTTCGCCAGCGCTTCACCGGTGCTGGCATCTTCGCGCAGAACGTAGGCCGGCTGCTGGTTAAAATAGTTACGCAGAGACTGATTCAGGTAGGGAATCAACGTCTGTACGACGGATTGCAGCTTCTCAGGCGACACTTTCGCATCAACGACCTCCATCTCCTGCAGGAAGATCGCGCCTTTTTCTTTATTAAAGACCGGCAGCGCTTTGAGCTTCAGATTGATGGTGGCTTTCTGATTGCCGAACAACGAGTTCAGATCCAGGTTGGCCATACCGCTCAGCGTCACTTTATTCGGCTCTTCACGGCCAATCGCGCTGCTCAGATCGTGCAATTCAATATGTGCATCCGCCACGCCCGGCAGGCCGATATCTTTGGCGAAATGGTTACGTTTCTGCAGCGCCTGGTTAATTTCCTGCTCGCTAACTGAATACTGCGTTAGCTGGTTACAGCCGCTCAGAAGGCCGCTGACAATGAGCGCGGCCACGATAAACATCTTTTTCATTGGATTCCTTAACGGTCATACCAGGACTTATCCTGACATAAAGCAGTATGGCCTGCCAGCATTCGACGCACTAGCGGAAAATGCTGAAAACAAGCCTTAGGTTGAATGTCTGATCAGGTACGTGGCTCCAGCATGCTGGAGGGCGAGCGCTTCTGGCTGAACTGCCACCACAGGGCAATGAAGGTAAACAGGCCGATAGCACCCAGCATCAGCCACGGTAGCTCGGGCTGATTCAGCGCTTTACCGGCATCGAACAGCCACCCGCCGCCGGCGTAGCCAAACGCGCCACCAAAGGCCAGCCCTAACCGGCTAAAGCCCATATAGCTGCCGCGCGCCCGGGCGTCGGCTAAAGAGGCCCCCAGCGTTTCCCGTGCTGGTTCCGCGACTATCGATCCGATATAGAAGATACAAATCAGGGTAAACAGCTGCTGTAAATTGCTGGTCAAGCCAATGGGCAACATGGCGACGGTCATCACCAGTAACCCGGCCATCAGCCGATGTTCCAGGCGAAAGCGCTGTTCGCTCCAGCGGGCGATGGGGTAGAGCAGGGTCAACGATATAGCCGCTTCAATGGTGTACATCCATTTCACCGCAGTCGGTGAACCGGCGATGTCATTAACCATAATCGGCAACATGAGCATCACCTGGACGGCCAACATGTAGTAGCCGGTGAGTGTCAGGACGTAGGTGACAAAGCGCTTATCGCGCAGTACCCGGCCCAGACCTTCACGAATCGGTGTCTTCACGGTGGAAAGCTTCCACGCCGGCAGATACCAGGCGTTGAATGCGGCGCAGGCGATAAATAACACCGCGCCCACGCAGCACACAAGACGGAAGTCATATTGCAGCAGCCAGCTGCCGAGCAGGGCGCCGATCACCGCTCCGGCGCTGTCCTGCATCATCAGAATAGAAAAGAACCGCCCACGCTGATGCGGACGCACCAGTTTGACCACCAGCGCGGCGCGCGGCGGATCGAACAGGGTGCCGCCGAGGCCGGAGAGAATGCAGGCGAGCCACAAAATCCACGGTTCATCTGCCACAGCCATCGCCGCGAAACCGCCCGCGCGCATAAGCATGCCGGTGACGATCATCGGTTTGGCGCCAAAGCGATCGGCGATCGCGCCACCCAAAATGCCTAATCCTTGCTGTACCAACTGGCGCAGGCCGAGCGCAATCCCGACCATCAGCGCGGCCCAGCCCATCTGGTCAACAAAGCGAATAGAAATCAGCGGGAAGACGACAAAAAAGCCCAGAACCACCAGCATGTTGTCGACCAACAGGAAATATTTACCCAGGCTCCTTGCCTGCGATACGCGGGACATTTCCCCTCCAGGGAAAATAAAACAGTTACCCGGATAGTGTGCGGGGAAGATGCTGACTTTCCCAGCATCCTTGCGACAATATTTTTTTATCAAAATGCAAGATCGATAGAGTCTATTCATCGAAAAAGGGAGCTGGTGCAGAAAATGGTATGTTGCTGTTTTCACACAAGCGTTCAGGACAGGTATAGTGAAGGAAGCAGGGTAATCAGTCAGGGGAACAGGAGAAGGGAATGTTTGGCTATCGCAGTAACGTACCTAAGGTGCGTTTGACGACGGACAGGCTGGTGGTACGGCTGGTATACGATCGTGACGCCTGGCGTCTGGCCGATTATTACGCGGAGAATAAAGGGTTCTTAAAACCCTGGGAGCCGGTGCGCGATGACAGCCACTGCTACCCCTCTGGCTGGCAGGCGCGTTTATCGATGATTTCCGAGTTTCATAAGCAGGGCTCGGCATTCTATTTTGCGTTGCTCGATCCGCAAGAGAAAGAGATCATCGGCGTAGCAAATTTTTCCAATGTGGTACGCGGGTCGTTTCATGCCTGCTACCTCGGCTATTCCATTGGCGAGAAGTGGCAAGGTCAGGGGCTGATGTTTGAGGCTCTGACCACGGCGATTCGCTATATGCAGCGCACACAGCATATCCATCGCATCATGGCCAACTACATGCCGCATAATCAACGTAGCGGCGATTTACTGGCTCGTCTTGGCTTTGAAAAAGAGGGGTACGCCAAAAATTATCTGCTGATTGACGGGCAGTGGCGTGACCATGTCCTGACGGCGTTGACGACCCCGGACTGGACTCCGGGTCGCTGAGGAGAAAGCATGAAATATCAGTTAACTGCACACGAAGCGCGCGTCATCGGGTGTTTGCTGGAAAAACAGGTCACCACGCCTGAGCAATATCCGCTGTCGGTCAATGCGGTGGTGACCGCCTGCAATCAGAAAACCAATCGTGAGCCGGTGATGTCGCTGAGCGAAAGTGATATTCAGGAACTGCTGGATACCCTGGTCAAACGCCATTATCTGCGTACCGTCAGCGGTTTCGGCAATCGGGTGACCAAATATGAACAGCGCTTTTGTAATTCCGAATTTGGCGATCTGAAACTGTCTGCGGCGGAAGTGGCGGTCGTGACAACGCTGCTGCTGCGCGGCGCGCAGACGCCGGGCGAGTTGCGCAGCCGTGCGCAGCGAATGCATGACTTTAGCGATATGGCGGAAGTGGAGAACGTGCTGGAAACCCTGGCAACCCGGGATGACGGGCCATTCGTCGCTCGTCTGCCGCGTGAGCCGGGAAAACGAGAATCCCGCTATATGCATCTGTTTTGCGATGATATGGACTCGCTGATTACCGCCGTTGAGGCCGTCTCGCCGCCGACCGATGATCTCCTCGCGCGGGTTGAGGCGCTGGAAGGGGAAGTCGCGGAACTGAAAGAGCGACTGGCCTCGTTGCTGGCTCACCTGGGGGATTAATCGTGACCGCGAAATTACGCATTGGCGTGGTGGGATTAGGGGGCATTGCGCAGAAGGCCTGGCTGCCGGTGCTGGGTGCCGCTGACGGCTGGACGCTGCAGGCGGCCTGGTCGCCGGGTAAAGAGAAAGCGTTGCGCATCTGCGACACCTGGCGCATTCCTTATGCCGACTCGCTGGAGCAGTTGGCGGCGCAGTGCGATGCGGTCTTTGTGCATACTTCAACAGCGTCGCATTTCGAGGTAGTCAGCCGTCTGCTGAATGCCGGAGTGCATGTGTGCGTGGATAAACCGCTGGCCGATAAGCTGAATGAGGCCGAGTCGTTGGTTGAACTGGCGGCGCGCCGCAAACTCACGTTGATGGTCGGTTTTAACCGTCGCTTTGCGCCGCTGTATCGTGAACTCAAAACGCAGATGGGCAGCGCCGCATCGCTGCGCATGGATAAACATCGCAGCGACAGCATTGGCCACGATCTGCGTTTTACGTTGCTGGATGATTATCTGCATGTGGTGGATACCGCGCTGTGGCTGGCGGGCGGAAGCGCGCGTCTGAGCGGAGGCTCGCTGCACACCACGGCCCAGGGCGAAATGCTCTATGCCGAACACCACTTCAGCACGCCGCAACTGGACGTCACCACCAGCATGCACCGTCGCGCCGGCAGCCAGCGAGAGTGGGTGCAGGCCGTGACTGACGGCGGACTGTACGCCGTCTGCGACATGCGCGAATGGCAGGAGGAGCGCGGTCAGGGCGTGATTCTGCGTCCGGTTCCGGGCTGGCAAACCACGCTGGAGCAACGGGGTTTTGTCGGCTGCGCTCATCACTTTATCGAATGTGTGCAAAATCAGACGGTTCCGGAAACCGCGGGTGAACAGGCGCTGCTGGCCCAGCGGGTGGTCGAAAAACTCTGGCGCGAGGCAATGAGTGAATAATTGGTTGTAACATCTGGGAGTAGTAATTCATGATGAACCCGGTAGACTATCGCCACTTTCCAGCGCCCGCAATCGCGGGCGTTTTACTTCAGGGTTGTGGAATAACACGTTAATGAACCTTTTAAAATCACTGGCAGCAGTCAGTTCGATGACCATGTTTTCACGCGTTCTGGGGTTTGCGCGTGATGCTATCGTCGCCCGAATTTTTGGCGCAGGGATGGCGACCGATGCCTTTTTCGTCGCGTTTAAATTACCGAATTTGCTGCGCCGTATCTTCGCGGAAGGGGCGTTCTCTCAGGCATTTGTTCCTATTCTTGCCGAATATAAAAGCAAACAGGGTGAAGATGCGACTCGCGTGTTTGTGGCTTATGTTTCTGGCCTGCTGACCCTGGTTCTGGCGGTCGTTACCGTTCTTGGAATGCTGGCGGCGCCCTGGGTGATTACCGTGACCGCGCCCGGTTTTGCTGACAGCCCGGATAAATTTACCCTGACTATCCAGCTGCTGCGCATCACCTTTCCCTATATTCTGCTGATTTCACTGGCGTCGTTAGCCGGAGCGATCCTTAACACCTGGAATCGTTTTTCCGTTCCCGCTTTCGCTCCGACGTTCCTTAACGTCAGCATGATTGGCTTTGCCCTGTTTGCCGCGCCTTATTTTCACCCGCCAATGCTGGCGATGGCGTGGGCGGTCGCCGTCGGCGGCGTGCTGCAGCTGGCCTATCAACTGCCGCATCTGAAAAAAATCGGCATGCTGGTTCTGCCGCGTATTAACCTGAAAGATGCCGGCGCAATGCGGGTGGTCAAACAGATGGGACCGGCGATCCTCGGCGTTTCTGTCAGCCAGATTTCATTGATTATCAACACTATCTTTGCCTCGTTCCTGGTGTCAGGTTCGGTGTCGTGGATGTATTACGCGGATCGCCTGATGGAGTTTCCGTCCGGGGTCCTTGGCGTGGCGCTGGGGACTATCCTGCTGCCCTCGCTGTCAAAAAGCTTTGCTAGCGGTAATCATGATGAGTACTGCCGCCTGATGGACTGGGGGCTGCGCCTGTGCTTTCTGCTGGCGTTGCCAAGCGCCGTGGCTCTGGGGATCCTCGCGAAGCCGCTCACCGTTGCGTTGTTTCAGTACGGGAAATTCAACGCTTTTGATGCCGCGATGACTCAACGCGCGCTGGTAGCTTACTCCGTCGGACTGATGGGACTGATTGTCGTTAAGGTACTGGCGCCGGGCTTTTATTCTCGACAGGACATTAAAACGCCGGTAAAAATCGCGATCGTTACGCTGATTATGACCCAGGTAATGAACCTGATCTTTATTGGCCCGCTGAAGCATGCCGGGCTGTCGCTGTCTATCGGTCTGGCGGCCTGCCTTAACGCCGCTCTATTGTACTGGCAACTGCGTAAGCAAAAGATCTTTACTCCGCAGCCGGGATGGTTCTCCTTCCTGCTGCGGCTGGTGGTTGCGGTGCTGGTGATGTCGGCGGCGCTGTTGGGCATGATGTATATCATGCCGGAGTGGTCACAGGGCTCGATGCCGTTCCGTCTGCTGCGCCTGATGGCGGTTGTAGTGGCGGGTGTGGTGGCGTATTTCGCCACCTTAATGGTGCTGGGCTTCCGGGTAAAAGAGTTTGCCCGACGTACGGCCTGAGGCCCTACGCCGAATGGAAAGAGACCCGTTCCGCATTGCGGAGCGGGTTTTTTTATCGGACTGCGCGCGCAACGGATGCCAGACGGGCGCTTTCCCGCAGACGAATCGCCAGCGCGATAGCGCCGGTCACTACGGCCAGGATAATAACGCCATTCCAGCCGGCGACCGCGTATAGTCGGCTACCGAGTACTGAGCCGAGCGACATACCAATAAACACGCCGGTGAACAGCAAGGCGTTCAGGCGACCGCGAGCCTGCGGCTCAAGGCTGTAAACCAGATTCTGGTGCGCGACCAGGCTGGACTGCAGACCGAGATCGAAGCCGATGGCCGAAAGACCGATCAGCAGCAGCTGACCATGTGGCGGCAGTACCGGCATCAGGAACATCAGGGCAAAAGAGAGGGTAACCATCCCCGCGCCCAGTTGAGTGACCTTTCCTGCACCATATTTATCGGCCAGTCCGCCCGCCAGCGGTGCGGCAAGGGCCCCGGCCGCACCGGCGATGCCGAATCCCCCGGCAACGGCGCTACCCATCTGATAATGTGCGAGCAGCATCACCGCCAGCGTTGACCAGAAGGCGCTGAAAGCTATCGATAAAAAGCCCTGGGCCAGTGCCGCGCGTCGCAGCGCAGGATAGCGTTGCCACAAGTGCGCCATGGATTTCATCAACTGCGGATAGCTCAGCGTTGAGTGAATCGCAAAGCGCGGCAGAATACGCCACATCAGCAGACCGATAAGGGCGATACTCACGGCCGCCGCCTGATACATCACCCGCCAGCCGAACAGTGCACCGACCAGTCCACTGACGGTCCGCGAGAGCAGAATTCCCAGCAGCAGACCGGTCATGACTGTTCCGACCATTTTCCCCTGCCTACCGGCCGGGGCCAGAATCGCCGCAGCCGGAACAATATCCTGTGCCATCGTTGCGGCCATACCGATCAGTAAACTGACCACCAGGAGGGAAGTGAGCTGGTCCGTCAGGCTACACAGCAGCAACAGGACCGCCAGCGCCGCGCTTTTCAGCAGAATCAGCGTTCGCCGGTCGTGGCGATCGCCGAGCGGCAGTAGAAACAGAATGCCCAGCGCGTAGCCGGCTTGAGTCAAGGTCGGGATCAGGCCCATTCCTTCAACGCTCAGATGCATATTGGCCCCCATCAGCGGGAGCAGAGGCTGCGCGTAATAAATAGAAGCAACGCTAAAACCAGCGCCAAGAGCGAGTATAAAGATAATCCAGCCTGCTTCGCGGGAGGAAAGTGGTGTCGGGGTCATGATGAAGTCCTCGTAGATGAGATGGGACTATTCTTCCCCTAATGCCGCTGGCGCGGTAGATAGCGTGGTGGTAAAACGGTTATACGCTTCACGTATAGAGAAAATGATAATGAAGAGACAGGAACGTATAGATCGCATTGAACTGATGCGGACCTTCATTCGAATCGTCGAGGCCGGTTCACTCTCTTCGGCGGCACGGCAACTGGATACCACCCAGGCGACGGTCAGTCGCCGTTTGCAGTCGCTGGAGAGCATGCTGGGTAGTCGACTGATTCTGCGCACAACGCATGCCATGAAGCTAACCGATGATGGCGAGCGCTGCTATCAGCACGCGCGTCAGGTGGTTGATGCCTGGCTGGCGTTGGAGGACGAGATGAGTATTGCTGACGATCGGCCGGTGGGGGTCCTGCGCGTGCGGGCGCCTCATGCCTTTGGTCAGCAGCAGTTGCTGGGGCCGCTGGTCAGCTTTCTGCAACGCTATCCGCAGCTGGCGGTGGAGTGGATGCTGAATGACAAAACCGTCGATTTTCTCAGCGATAATATCGATTGCGCGATTCGGGTGGGGGCTGAAGTTGACCCGGCCACGGTATCGGTACTGTTAGCTGAAGTTCCCCGTAGCCTGGTGGTCGCCCCTACGCTGTTGTCGCGATACGCGGCATTAGCGATACCTCAGGATCTGTCGCGGCTGCCGTGGGTGGCCATCAGCACCTTTTATCAACATGAAGTGGAGTTGCAGCATCAGGAGGATAGCCGGGAGCTATCGTTTGGTATCGTGCCGTGTCTGAGCACAGATAGCGTGTATGTGGCCCGTAATACGGCGCTGGCGGGGCTGGGCGCGGCTATCGTGTCGAGCTGGGCGGTAACGGAGGATATCGCCGCCGGTCGGTTGGTTGAGCCGTTTCCGCAGTGGCGGGCCTCTCCGCTGCCGGTCCACCTGGTCTATCCGTGGGCGCGTTATTACCCGACTCGCCTGAGAAAATTTCTTGATCTGATGCGCGAAGTGATGCCGCAGGTTGCCGGGATGCAACGCCCGGAGGGGGAATAAAAAAACCGGCCAGAGGCCGGTTTTTTTATGACGTAGCGCGTTACTCGGCAGGTTGTGGGCGGGTAGGTTCCGCCGTCGCCTGATGAGTCGCGCTGTGGCCGCCTGCAGCGCCTTTGCCGTCAAAGGCAAAGGACGGACGAACCCAATCGCTGTGACGCGGCGCTTCTGGTTCGTAGGCCGGAGCCGGGGCACGCGTCATCGGGGCGGTCGCGTGACGATGAGACACGATAACCGCTGCCGCAGGTGTGGCGGCCACGACCGGAGCAGGTGCTGATTCGACAACCGGCACAGTTTCCACCGCCGGAGCGGCTTCAACGATCGGCGTCGGCTCGCTGACCTGCGCAGCAGGAACTTCTTGCGTCAAAACCGGTGCTGTTTCCTCAACAACGGCTTCAGCGGCAGTTTCCACTGCTGCTGTTTCTGGCTCAGCGACAACCGGCGCAACGCTGGTTTCGGCCGCCACAATCGGGGCTTCTGCGGCGATGACGTCCTGCGCAGCAACTTCGACTTCGCGGGTGACTTCCGGCTGAACAGTCTGCGCGGCTTCAGCGACAGTCGCTTCGGCTACCACAGGTTGTTCTGCAGCAACAGGCGCTGCATCGGCAACCACCGGGGCGACCGCTTCTGCAATAGTGGATTCAGCAACAGCAACTGGTGCGACCGTTTCTGCGATGGTGGATTCAGCGACAGCAACCGGTGCGGCTGTTTCTGCGATGGTGGATTCAGCGACAGCAACCGGTGCGGCCGTTTCTGCGATGGTGGATTCAGCGACAGCAACCGGTGCGGCCGTTTCTGCGATGGTGGATTCAGCGACAGCAACCGGTGCGGCCGTTTCTGCGATGGTGGATTCAGCGACAACCACCGGAGCGACAGTTTCAGTCACGGACGCCTGAGCCTGCTGTTCTTCCTGCAGCTGATCCTGCGGACGAACAACCGGGTAACGAATCCACACTTTACCTGACGCCATTTCCGGTGATGCACAGGCTACGGTCAGCGGCATCGGCGACTGGGTCGGGTAACGCTCATCGCGGTAACGACGACGGCGCTGGCCGCTGACGCGCAGATGACGCGGTGAGCGACGAGAACGACGCGGCATACCGTTGGCTTCGCGAGACTCGTTGTTGTCGTCATGGTCGCCGTTATTTTCAACGACGGCAGGTAGATCGACTTTCGCCAGTTCGGTGCGCGGAGCGACGGCTTCCGGCTGGGCCACAACCGCAGTTTCAACAACCTGAGCGGCCGTTTCAACTACCGCAGACTCGATGCGAACTTTCTGGGATAACTGACGCGGTTTACGACGAGACATCGTCTGAACGCGTTCTTCCTGCTCAACTTCCTGCTGGACTACCGGTTCTTCGCGCGCTGGTGCTTTCGCTTCCTGCGGGGCCTGGCGTTTGTCGTCATTGCGGCGACGATTACGCTCACGGCGTGGTTGCTGCTCATCGCGCACTTTGCCTTTTTCTGCATCCTCGGTCACCGTCTGGCGAGATTCACGCGGCTCGACATTCTGCTGCTGTTTCTCGCGACGATTACGGCGGTTTTCCTCGCGGGATTCACGAGGTTCACGGCCTTCGGTATTTTCAGCACGGTTATCGCGATTATCACGACGATCGTTGCGATCGCGACGATTGTTGGTCCGCGGTTTACGACGTTCTTGCTGACGTTCCGGTTTCTCTTCGGTTTTCTTCTCTACCTGAGGTTCCGCCGGTTTAGTTTCTTCTGCGCCGGAGAAGATGTTTTTCAGGGCGCCAAAGAAGCGTGAGAGCAGACCAGGCTGCGCCGGTGCGGCAGCGACTACCGCTGGTTTTGCGGCAGCAGGTGCAGCAACAGGAACTTCCTGCTCTGGTGCAGGCGGTACGTCCGGCATCACGAAGGTGGCCAGGGCCGGCTGCTCAGGGCGTTTACGTTCGGCCGGTTCTTCATCTGCCGGCAGCGCCATCTCTTCTTCGTGCAGTTTAGGCAGCAGATAGCTCAGAGTAGAGGTCTCTTCGCCCTTGCGCACACGCAGCACGGAGTAGTGCGGTGTTTCCATCTGATCGTTCGGGACGATGATCACGCGAACGTCGCCCTGGCGGGTTTCGATGGCGCTCACCGCGGCACGTTTTTCGTTAAGCAGGTAGGACGCAATCGGCACGGGCACGATGGCGTGAACTTCCTGGGTATTCTCTTTCAGCGCTTCTTCTTCGATCAGACGCAGGATAGAGAGCGACAGGGATTCGTTATCACGCACGGTGCCGGTACCGCTACAGCGCGGGCAGACGTGATGACTGGATTCACCCAGCGACGGGCTCAGGCGCTGACGCGACATTTCGAGCAGGCCGAAGCGAGAGATATGGCTGATCTGGATGCGCGCACGATCCTGGCGCACCGCTTCGCGCAGGCGGTTTTCAACCGCGCGCTGGTGGCGTACCGGCGTCATGTCGATGAAGTCGATGACAATCAGGCCGCCGAGGTCACGCAGACGCAGTTGGCGGGCAATCTCATCGGCCGCTTCCAGGTTGGTGTTGAATGCCGTTTCTTCGATGTCGCCGCCGCGGGTAGCGCGAGCGGAGTTGATATCGATAGCGGTTAACGCTTCGGTGCTGTCGATAACGATAGACCCACCGGAAGGCAAGCGTACTTCGCGCTGGAAGGCGGATTCAATCTGCGATTCGATTTGATAGTGGCTGAACAGCGGGATTTCACCGGTGTACAGTTTGATTTTGCTGCTGAAATCCGGGCGACCCAGTGCGGCAATGTGCTGGCGAGCCAGCTCAAGCACTTTCGGGTTATCGATAAGGATTTCGCCGATATCCTGGCGCAAGTAATCACGGAAGGCGCGCACGATGACGTTGCTTTCCTGATGGATAAGGAACGGCGCCGGGCGGCTTTCAGCCGCTTTCTGGATCGCTTCCCAGTGTTTCAGACGGAAGCTCAGATCCCATTGCAGCGCCTCGGCAGATTTGCCGACGCCTGCCGTACGCACGATAAGCCCCATGCCATCTGGCAGCTCAAGGCTGGCCAGCGCTTCTTTTAATTCGGTACGGTCGTCACCCTCGATGCGGCGTGAAATACCGCCCGCGCGCGGGTTGTTCGGCATCAGTACCAGATAGCTACCCGCCAGGCTGATAAAGGTGGTGAGCGCGGCACCTTTGTTGCCACGTTCTTCTTTATCAATCTGAACAATCACTTCCTGACCTTCACGCAGCACATCCTTAATATTCGGACGACCATGAGAATTGTAGTTGGCAGGGAAGTATTCGCGGGCGATTTCTTTGAGGGGGAGGAAACCATGACGCTCGGCGCCGTAATCAACAAACGCGGCTTCAAGGCTAGGTTCAATACGGGTAATTTTGCCTTTGTAGATGTTCGCTTTTTTCTGTTCGTGCCCGGGGCTTTCGATATCCAGGTCGTACAGGCGCTGCCCATCAACAAGGGCGACGCGCAACTCTTCCTGCTGAGTTGCGTTGATTAACATTCTTTTCATCGTAACTTACTCATTATTCTTACATTGACGACTAAACTGCGGGCAGAGTATTGCCTTGCCGGGGGAAACCGATGGCCTCGTGTCTGTTTCACGTCGCCAACCTCACGGTTGTCGCGCGCTTAAGAGGCGCAGAGTGTCGGTAGCCTGTATTTCAAACGGAAACACAGCGCAATTAGCAGGGGAACAGCCTGGGATGTATCACCAGAGAAGATTCCATTTATACGCGTCATTTTTCAGGTTGCCTCTGCGTCGGCTTGCTCGTTCACCCCTGTTACTGACTTACTGATGATGTCAGTTTCCGGAGATTCTCTCTTTCGCCGCCTTGGCGCATCCTGAATAATTTTGCGTATATCTCGTCGTCTTTCACATTACAGATGTAGTGGCTTAACCTGCTCATCTCAATCAGTGGATTGAGTAGAGCACCCGGGAATACCCGGAGTCGACGCCTTCCTGCGACGTGAAATCCATAGAGGCCTGTACCGGTAAGGACTGCAACCCGCAGCCCGCTAACTGTCTGAAAGATCAATACGTCTTACGCCATTGCTGCGTAGATGATCGTTCAGACAAAATTGGTCATTCCGCTAATTTCTTGTTCTAACAAGATTCAACACGGAAAACGGCATCATTATTCCATTGCTAACCTTGTTATAGCAAGTTGACTTTTACCTTTTATCACCCGGTTACTCACAGTTTTTTCACCAGCGGATACAGATTGTTCTAATAACAAACAAAACGCCGATGAAGCATTCAATGAAAACCGGATAATGATAAATATAAGCATATAAAAATGAGTGGCGCTAATGCGTCGGGCTATTTAGAATCGCGCACCATGAAAACTGAGACTCCAAGCGTAAAAATGGTTGCCATTACCGCCGATGAAGCGGGGCAACGCATCGATAACTTTTTGCGTACGCAGCTAAAGGGCGTACCGAAGAGCATGATTTATCGCATCCTGCGTAAAGGCGAGGTGCGGGTGAATAAAAAACGCGTCAAGCCGGAATACAAGCTGGAAGCCGGCGACGAAATCCGCATTCCTCCTGTTCGGGTTGCTGAACGTGAAGAGGAGGCCGTCTCCCCGCATCTGCAGAAAGTGTCGGCGCTGGCCGATGTGATTCTGTATGAAGATGACCATATTCTGGTGCTGAATAAACCTTCCGGTACCGCAGTGCACGGTGGCAGCGGCCTGAGTTTCGGCGTCATTGAAGGCTTGCGCGCGCTGCGTCCGGAAGCCCGCTTCCTCGAACTGGTTCACCGTCTTGACCGTGATACCTCCGGCGTACTGCTGGTGGCGAAGAAGCGTTCTGCGCTGCGTTCGTTGCATGAACAGCTGCGCGAAAAGGGCATGCAGAAGGATTACCTGGCGCTGGTGCGTGGGCAGTGGCAGTCGCATACCAAAGTGGTGCAGGCACCGCTGCTGAAAAACATTCTGCAGAGCGGCGAACGTATCGTGCGCGTCAGTCAGGAAGGAAAACCGTCGGAGACGCGCTTTAAGGTAGAAGAGCGCTATACGCACGCGACGCTGGTGCGCTGCAGCCCGGTTACCGGGCGTACGCATCAGATCCGCGTTCATACGCAGTATGCGGGCCACCCAATTGCCTTTGACGACCGTTATGGTGACCGTGAGTTTGACAGACAGTTAGCCGACACCGGCCTGAGTCGGTTGTTCCTCCATGCCGCCGCGCTGAAATTTACTCATCCGGGAACCGGGGAAGTGATGCGCGTAGAGGCGCCGCTTGATAACCAGCTGAAGCGCTGTCTGCAGGTGCTGCGTAATAGCAAATGATCGCCGCGGCGGACGGTGAGTCCGCCGTTGTCATCTGCCGCGTCGCGGTGTTGAGCCTCACCGCGACGTTTTCCTCACTTAATGGACCCATTCACCGCGCCAGCGCGATATCCTCAGCCCACCCCCCGTCATGATTGCAGTTGTACTTCATCGATCGTCAGACCGCCGGCCACGCACCAGACAGCCTCCAGAGCCACTGACCGAGTGCCAGTATCATACTGACCTGGCAATAGTCATGTCGTTTCGCCACCGGCGAATGGACAGACAGATCGACAGTCTGACTAATCCCCATGGTGAGGAGTCAAATCAGGCTGGCAGGGTAATGGACAGTCGTGGCCGGACGTGCGAGTGAGTCCGTGGACATTTCCAGTCGCGAAGGGGAAATGAGATGACTGAAATGGGAAAAACGCAAGGCAAAGAAGCCGGCCAGAACGACGTTTCCGGCCCGGCTGCATAGACGGCTAGCGCAACAGGGGATTACAGCCTTCCCGGCGTAGCATCTGACACAGAGCGATCAGCGGCAGGCCCACCAGCGCATTCGGATCGCGTCCTTCCAGCCGTTCAAAGAGAGTAATGCCCAGCCCTTCACTTTTAAAACTCCCGGCGCAGTGCAGCGGACTCTCTTTGCGCACATAATTGTCTATTTCCTGGTCGCTTAAATGGCGGAAATGGACATCAAAGGGTTCACATTCGGTTTGTAGATGGCCGTTGGCGGAATTATAAAGCGCCAGTCCGGTATAAAAGGTCACAATCGTGCCGCTGGCTTTTCTTAATTGCCGGCGCGCATTCTCTTCGCTGTGCGGTTTGCCGGTAATTTCGCCATCCAGGACGCAGACCTGATCGGATCCGATAATTAAATGCCGGGGGTAGCGATCGGCAAGAACCTGTGCTTTTGCCTGCGCCAGACGGACCACCAACTGGCGGGCAGGTTCACCTGGATGGGGAGTTTCATCGACATCAGGCGCTGCGCAGTCAAACGGCATGGCCAGTTTTTCCAACAACATCCGCCGCCAGGGCGATGTCGATGCCAGAATAAGCTCAGACATATTTTTTCATCCACATATAGCGCTTCGAAGAGCATCATTTTAAACTATGGTCCGCAATGTGTGCGAATAAATGGCGAAAGGCAACCTGAGGCTGCCTTTTTCTTTGACTCTATGACATTACAAAGTTAATATGCGCGCCCTATGCAAAAGGTAAAATTACCCCTGACTCTTGATCCGGTTCGCACGGCTCAAAAACGCCTTGATTACGAAGGTATCTATACCCGTGATCAGGTTGAACGTGTAGCCGATTCTGTAGTCAGTGTGGACAGCGATGTGGAATGCAGCATGTCGTTCGCTATTGATAATCAGCGCCTTGCCGTTATTACCGGCGATGCAAAGGTATCAGTAACCCTCGAATGTCAGCGTTGCGGGAAACCGTTCCCCCATCCTGTTCACACAACGTATTGTTTTAGCCCCGTCAGAAATGACGAACAGGCCGAAGCACTGCCGGAAGCGTATGAGCCGATTGAGGTTAACGAATTCGGTGAAATCGATCTGCAAGCGATGGTTGAGGATGAAATCATTCTCTCCTTGCCTGTAGTTCCGGTGCATGATTCTGAACACTGTGAAGTGTCCGACGCGGACATGGTCTTTGGTGAACTGCCTGAAGAGGCACAAAAGCCAAACCCATTTGCCGTATTAGCCAGCTTAAAGCATAAGTAATTGAGGAGTAAGGTCCATGGCCGTACAACAGAATAAACCAACCCGTTCCAAACGTGGCATGCGTCGTTCCCATGACGCTCTGACCGCAGTCACCAGCCTGTCTGTAGACAAAACTTCTGGTGAGAAACACCTGCGTCACCACATCACTGCCGACGGTTTCTACCGCGGTCGCAAGGTTATCGCTAAGTAATCACGCACGACTCCATGGATTTCACGCGGCAAGAGGCATAAGCGAGAGCATCGTCGGTAGCATGGTCAACTATGTGACTGGGGTGAACGAGCGCAGTCAACCCACTTGTAGTGTGAAAGACAAAGAGTATAAGCGTGATGAAGCTTAGCGAGGATTTCCCCAGGTGACTGGGGAATAACCGAACCGGGCAGCGACGATATCTTGACACGTCTAACCCTGGCGTTAGATGTCATGGGGGGTGATTTTGGCCCATCCGTGACAGTGCCTGCAGCACTGCAGGCACTGAACTCTAATTCGCAACTCACACTTCTTTTAGTCGGCGACCCCGACACTATCACGCCATTACTTGCCAAAGCTGATTTCGAACAACGTTCGCGTCTGCAGGTGATCCCTGCGCAGTCAGTTATTGCTAGTGATGCGCGGCCCTCGCAGGCGATCCGCAGTAGCCGCGGAAGCTCAATGCGTGTGGCGCTGGAGTTAGTAAAAGAAGGGCGGGCGGAAGCCTGCGTCAGCGCGGGGAATACCGGTGCGCTGATGGGACTGGCAAAATTATTGCTCAAACCCATTGAAGGGATTGAGCGTCCGGCGCTGGTGACGGTCTTACCGCATCAACAAAAGGGCAAAACGGTGGTGCTTGATTTAGGCGCTAACGTGGATTGCGATAGTACGATGCTGGTGCAGTTTGCGGTCATGGGCGCCGTTCTGGCCGAAGAAGTGGTCGGCATTGAGAATCCCCGCGTCGCGCTGTTGAACATCGGCGAAGAAGAGATGAAGGGCCTCAACAGTATCCGCGATGCTGCTGCGGTGCTGAAGACACTGCCGTCGCTGAACTATATCGGCTATCTTGAAGCCAACGAACTATTGACGGGCAAAACCGATGTGCTGGTTTGTGATGGATTCACGGGCAACGTCACATTAAAAACTATGGAAGGTGTTGTCAGAATGTTCCTTTCGCTGCTGAAATCACAGGGTGAGGGCAAAAAACGGTCGTGGTGGCTGCTGTTATTGAAGCGTTGGTTACAAAAAAGCCTGGCAAGGCGATTCAGTCACCTCAACCCCGACCAGTATAATGGCGCCTGTCTGTTAGGATTGCGCGGTTCCGTGATTAAGAGTCATGGTGCTGCCAATCAGCGCGCCTTCAGCGTTGCGATAGAGCAGGCAGTGCAGGCGGTGCAGCGGCAAATTCCTCAGCGGATCGCCGCTCGCCTGGAATCTTTATACCCTGCAGGTTTCGAACTGCCCACGGGCGACAGACACGGGAACTCCCGACAGCAAAGCGGGACGAACGAAGAAGGCTGACGACCAGCAGTTTGAACAAGGCGGGTATATTACCCAAGAGTGACTGAGCGTACATGTATACGAAGATTATTGGTACCGGCAGTTATCTGCCCGAGCAAGTGCGTACTAACGCCGACCTGGAAAAAATGGTAGAGACGTCTGACGAGTGGATTGTCACTCGTACGGGTATCCGTGAACGTCGTATTGCTGCACCGAATGAAACCGTTGCTACGCTGGGTTTTGAAGCGGCGAAAAATGCGCTGGATATGGCGGGTGTTAAACCGGAGCAAATTGGTTTGATCGTTGTTGCGACCACCTCCGGGACTCACGCATTTCCCAGTTCGGCTTGTCAGATTCAGTCTATGTTGGGTATTAATGGCTGCCCGGCCTTTGACGTGGCGGCAGCATGCGCAGGCTTTACCTACGCATTGAGCATTGCCGATCAATACGTGAAAAACGGGGCGGTGGATTACGCGCTGGTGATTGGCGCTGACGTTCTGGCGCGCACCTGCGATCCTACCGATCGTGGGACGATCATTATTTTTGGTGATGGCGCGGGAGCTGTCGTCCTGGGCGCTTCTGAAGAGCCGGGGATCATTTCCACCCACCTGCATGCGGATGGTCGCTATGGCGAGCTGTTAACGCTGCCGAACGCCGATCGCGTTGAGCCGGAAAATCCGATCTATCTGACGATGGCGGGCAACGAAGTGTTTAAAGTTGCCGTGACCGAACTGGCGCACATTGTCGATGAGACGCTGGCGGCTAACAATCTCGATCGCTCGGCGCTGGACTGGCTGGTGCCGCATCAGGCTAACCTGAGAATTATCAGCGCGACAGCAAGAAAACTGGGGATGTCGATGGATAACGTGGTGGTGACGCTCGATCGTCACGGCAATACCTCCGCGGCTTCCGTTCCCTGTGCGCTGGATGAAGCGGTTCGCGATGGCCGCATTCAACGTGGTCAGCTGATTCTGCTGGAAGCCTTTGGTGGCGGTTTCACCTGGGGTTCCGCGCTGGTTCGTTTTTAGTATAAGGATTTAGACATGACGCAATTTGCTTTTGTGTTCCCGGGACAAGGTTCTCAGACAGTCGGCATGTTGTCTGACATGGCAGCAGCGTATCCGATTATCGAAGAGACTTTCCGTGAAGCCTCCGCGGCGTTGGGTTACGATCTGTGGGCGCTTACTCAGCAGGGCCCGGCAGAAGAACTGAACAAAACCTGGCAGACTCAGCCTGCGCTGCTGACCGCTTCCGTGGCGCTGTATCGCGTCTGGCAGCAGCAGGGCGGCAAGACCCCGGCTCTGTTGGCGGGTCATAGCCTGGGTGAATATTCCGCGCTGGTTTGCGCCGGCGTGATTGATTTTGCCGACGCGGTGCGTCTGGTCGAAATGCGCGGCAAATTTATGCAGCAAGCCGTCCCGGAAGGGACCGGTGCGATGTCAGCGATTATCGGTCTGGACGATGCGTCTATTGCGAAAGCCTGCGCAGAGTCCGCGGAAGGGCAGGTTGTGGCTCCGGTCAACTTTAACTCTCCGGGCCAGGTGGTTATTGCCGGCAACAAAGAAGCCGTTGAGCGTGCTGGCGCTGCCTGTAAAGCTGCCGGCGCTAAACGTGCGCTGCCGCTGCCGGTGAGCGTCCCGTCCCACTGCGCGCTGATGAAACCTGCGGCGGAAAAACTGGCCGTCGAACTGCAAAACATCACCTTTAACGCCCCGCTTATTTCGGTCGTGAACAACGTTGATGTGAAATGTGAAACGGCGCCAGACGCAATTCGCGATGCGCTGATTCGCCAGCTGTATAGCCCGGTTCAGTGGACTAAAACCGTTGAGTTTATGGCATCCCAGGGCGTAGAACACCTGTATGAAGTGGGGCCGGGTAAAGTCCTCACCGGCCTGACCAAACGTATTGTTGACACCCTGACCGCTTCCGCGCTTAACGAGCCAGCAGCGATGTCTGCGGCGCTTGAGCAATAAAAGAGGAATACCATGAGTTTTGAAGGAAAAATCGCGCTGGTTACCGGTGCAAGTCGCGGCATTGGCCGTGCAATCGCAGAAACGCTTGTCGCCCGTGGCGCGAAAGTGATCGGTACGGCCACCAGCGAGAGCGGTGCGCAGGCGATCAGCGATTACCTTGGTGCTAATGGCAAAGGTATGCTGTTGAATGTGACCGATCCGGCATCTATCGAATCTGTACTGGGAAATATTCGCGCAGAGTTTGGTGAAGTGGATATCCTGGTTAATAATGCCGGTATTACTCGTGATAACCTGTTAATGCGGATGAAAGATGATGAGTGGAACGATATTATCGAAACCAATCTGTCATCAGTTTTCCGTCTGTCAAAAGCAGTAATGCGCGCTATGATGAAAAAGCGTCACGGGCGCATTATTACTATCGGTTCTGTGGTCGGTACCATGGGAAATGCTGGTCAGGCCAACTATGCTGCGGCGAAAGCGGGTCTGATTGGTTTTAGTAAATCGCTGGCACGTGAAGTCGCGTCCCGCGGTATTACTGTTAACGTTGTTGCTCCGGGCTTTATTGAAACGGACATGACGCGTGCGCTGTCTGAAGATCAGCGTGCGGGTATTCTGGCGCAAGTTCCTGCGGGTCGCCTCGGCGATGCAAAAGAAATCGCCAGTGCGGTTGCGTTCTTAGCTTCTGACGAAGCAGGTTACATCTCTGGTGAAACCCTGCACGTCAATGGCGGAATGTATATGGTCTGACCGAGATTTGTACAAAATGCTCAGGAACCGCGCAGTCTGTGCGGTCCCGAATGTGGTTTTGTGCAAAATGATTTGCGTTCTGAGGGCAAACACCCGCAAAATAGCGTAAAATCGTGGTAAGACCTGCCGGGATTTAGTTGCAAATTTTTCAACATTTTATACACTACGAAAACCATCGCGAAAGCGAGTTTTGATAGGAAATTTAAGAGTATGAGCACTATCGAAGAACGCGTTAAGAAAATTATCGGCGAACAGCTGGGCGTTAAGCAGGAAGAAGTTACCAACAATGCTTCCTTCGTTGAAGACCTGGGCGCTGATTCTCTTGACACCGTTGAGCTGGTAATGGCTCTGGAAGAAGAGTTTGATACTGAGATTCCGGACGAAGAAGCTGAGAAAATCACCACTGTTCAGGCTGCCATTGATTACATCAACGGTCACCAGGCGTAAGTGAACATCTCCAGGCGGTCATTCGACCGCCTGAGTTTTATCTTTTTGTCCCACAAGAATCTATTTTCCCTCCCTGGAGGACAACCGTGTCTAAGCGTCGTGTAGTTGTGACCGGACTGGGCATGTTGTCTCCTGTCGGCAATACCGTAGAGTCTACCTGGAAAGCTCTCCTTGCCGGTCAGAGTGGCATCAGCCTGATCGACCATTTCGATACTAGCGCCTATGCAACAAAATTTGCTGGCTTAGTAAAGGATTTTAACTGTGATGACATTATCTCGCGCAAAGAACAGCGCAAGATGGATGCCTTCATTCAATATGGAATTGTCGCTGGCGTTCAGGCCATGCAGGATTCTGGTCTTGAAGTAACGGAAGAGAACGCAACCCGCATCGGCGCCGCTATTGGTTCCGGCATTGGCGGTCTCGGCCTGATCGAGGAAAACCACAGTTCGTTAACGAACGGCGGACCTCGTAAGATTAGCCCGTTCTTTGTACCGTCTACAATTGTTAACATGGTGGCCGGGCATTTGACCATCATGTTTGGTCTGCGTGGGCCGAGTATCTCTATCGCGACCGCTTGTACCTCTGGCGTACACAATATTGGTCAGGCTGCGCGTATCATTGCGTATGGCGATGCTGATGCAATGGTGGCCGGTGGTGCGGAAAAAGCCAGTACCCCGCTTGGCGTGGGTGGCTTTGGTGCCGCGCGTGCGCTCTCAACCCGCAACGACAATCCGCAGGCGGCAAGCCGTCCGTGGGATAAAGATCGCGACGGGTTTGTGCTAGGCGACGGTGCGGGTATGGTCGTGCTGGAAGAGTACGAGCACGCCAAAAAACGCGGCGCGAAAATCTACGCGGAAATCGTCGGCTTTGGTATGAGCAGTGATGCTTACCATATGACGTCTCCTCCGGAGAATGGTGCAGGCGCGGCCCTGGCGATGGTGAATGCCATCCGCGATGCAGGGATTGAACCTGGCCAGATTGCATACGTCAACGCGCACGGCACCTCGACGCCGGCGGGCGACAAAGCAGAGGCGCAGGCGGTTAAGTCTGTCTTCGGCGATGCTGCGAGCCGCGTGATGGTCAGCTCAACTAAATCAATGACCGGGCACTTGCTGGGCGCGGCCGGAGCAGTAGAATCAATCTACTCTATTCTGGCGCTGCGTGATGGCGTGGTTCCGCCGACCATCAACCTGGATAATCCGGATGAGGGTTGTGACCTGGACTTCGTTCCGCACGAAGCACGTCAGGTTTCCGGTATGGAGTACGCGCTGTGTAACTCCTTCGGCTTTGGTGGCACCAACGGTTCGCTGATCTTTAAAAAGATCTAAACCCGTTGCGTTTACCGCTAAATCCTGAATCAGGCCTGCATAAAATGCGGGCCTTCTTTTTTCTTCAGCTTTCTCTGCTTGTCCTGCGTAATTCATCCTGAGACACTGACAGGCCACCGATAAGGAGCCGCTATGTTCTTGATTAATGGCATTGAACGGGACACCCTCACCGCCAGTGACCGGGCAATTCAGTTCGGCGACGGGTGCTTTACTACCGCGCGTATTGTGGGACATAAAGTGCAGATGTTGCCTGCCCACCTTCATCGTTTGCAACTGGCCTGCGCAACCCTGATGATTCCCTACGCGCAATGGCAGGAGTTGGAAGCTGAAATGCAGCGCCTGGCGTATAAACAGCAAAGTGGCGTGTTGAAAGTGATACTGACGCGGGGCGCGGGGGGCCGCGGCTACAGCGGCGCGACTTGTCAGTCTCCCACTCGTATTCTTAGCGTTTCAGCTTATCCGACCCATTATGCGCGCTGGCAAGAAACCGGTGTTACGCTGACGCTAAGCCCGGTTCGCCTGGGACGTAATCCATTGCTGGCCGGGCTGAAGCATCTGAACCGACTGGAACAGGTGTTGATCCGGTCTCATCTTGAGCAGACGAACGCCGATGAGGCGCTGGTTCTTGACAGCGACGGGTGGCTTACGGAATGCTGTGCCGCGAATCTGTTCTGGCGCAAGGGGATGGATGTGTTTACGCCACGCCTTGATCATGCCGGAGTCAATGGCATTATGCGTCAGCATTGCATCGCGCAACTGGCACAATCGCCGTTTCGCGTTGTCGAAGTCACAGCGGGCGCGGATGTGTTGCGTGACGCCGATGAAGTGCTGATATGCAATGCGCTGATGCCGCTGATACCGGTTCGCAGCTGGGACGAGACATGCTGGTCCTCGCGAGAGCTTTATCATTTTTTAGCCCCACTGTGTGAGCTGTCTGGTTAGTCATGAAGAAAATGTTACGTTTTATCCTGCTGTTGTTGGTCGTGTTGGGCATTGCCGCAGGCGCGGGCATCTGGAAAGTGCGTCAGCTTGCGCAGAGCAAGCTGCTGATTAAAGAAGAGACGATCTTCACCCTTGCGGCCGGTACCGGGCGCATGGCGCTGGGTGAGCAACTGTATGGTGACAAGGTGATCAACCGGCCGCGCGTATTCCAGTGGCTGCTACGTCTTGAGCCTGAATTATCCCACTTTAAAGCCGGTACCTACCGCTTCACGCCAAACATGACGGTGCGCGAAATGCTGCAACTGCTGGGCAGTGGCAAAGAGGCCCAGTTCCCGCTGCGGTTTGTGGAGGGGATGCGGGTGAGCGACTACCTGCGTCAGTTGCGCGATGCGCCGTACATCAAACATACGCTGGCAGACGACCGTTACGAGACGGTCGCCCAGGCGCTTAAACTCGAGCATGCGGACTGGGTTGAAGGCTGGTTCTGGCCGGATACCTGGATGTATACCGCCCATACCAGCGATGTCGCGATCCTTAAGCGCGCGCATCAGAAGATGGTTGCGCAGGTCGAAAAAGCCTGGGAAGGGCGGATGGAGAATCTGCCGTACAAAGATCAGAATCAGCTGCTGACGATGGCGTCCATTATTGAAAAAGAGACGGCGGTTGCCGAAGAACGCGACCGCGTGGCGTCGGTATTTATCAATCGTCTGCGGATTGGCATGCGTCTGCAAACCGACCCGACCGTCATCTACGGTATGGGGGAGAGCTATACTGGCAAGCTGACGCGCAAAGATCTGGAGACGCCGACAGCGTACAATACCTACGTGATCGGCGGTATGCCGCCGGGGCCCATCGCCGTGCCGGGAGAAGCCTCTCTGAACGCCGCGGCGCACCCGGCGAAAACGCCTTATCTCTATTTTGTTGCTGATGGTAAGGGGGGCCACACATTTAACACCAATCTGGCCAGCCACAACCGCTCGGTACAGGATTATTTGAAAGTACTTAAGGAAAAAAATGCGCAGTAACTATATCGTTATCGAAGGCCTTGAGGGCGCAGGGAAGACCACCGCGCGTAATCTGGTGGTGGAGGCGCTGCAGGAATCGGGCATCAGCGATTTGGTGTTTACCCGTGAACCGGGCGGCACTATTCTGGCCGAGAAGCTGCGCAGCCTGGTGCTGGATATTCAATCCACCGGCGATGAAGTGATCAATGACAAAGCCGAAGTACTGATGTTTTACGCTGCCCGTGTTCAACTGGTTGAGACGGTAATTAAACCCGCTCTGGCTCGCGGTCAATGGGTAATCGGCGACCGCCACGATCTGTCGACTCAGGCCTATCAGGGCGGCGGTCGCGGTATCGACCAGACGATGCTGGCTACGTTACGTGATGCGGTGCTGGGCGATTTTCGCCCGCACCTGACGCTGTATCTGGATGTGACGCCGGAGGTAGGGCTCAAGCGCGCGCGCGCGCGCGGCGAACTCGATCGCATTGAACAAGAGTCGCTGGATTTCTTCAATCGTACCCGGGCGCGTTACCTTGAGCTGGCGGCACAGGACCCCACTATTCACACCATCGATGCGACACAACCGCTGGAAGCCGTCGCAAGCGATATCAAGGCGGTTATCCGCCGCTGGGTCGCGGAGCAAAGCGCATGAAATGGTACCCGTGGTTACGCCCGTCATTTGAACAATTAGTCGCCGGCTATCAGGCTGGACGGGGTCACCATGCGTTACTGCTTCAGGCATTGCCTGGCATGGGGGGAGAGGCGCTGATCTATGCGTTGTGCCGCTATCTCATGTGCCGACAGCCGCAAGGAAATAAAAGCTGCGGGCAGTGCCACAGCTGCCAGCTGATGCAGGCCGGCACGCATCCCGATTACTACACCCTGGCGCCGGAAAAAGGCAAAAACGCCCTTGGCATTGACGCCGTGCGTGACGTCAGCGAAAAGCTTTACGAGCGTTCCCGCCTTGGCGGCGCCAAAGTGGTGTGGATAAGCGATGCGGCCTTATTAACCGATGCGGCGGCGAATGCTCTGTTAAAAACGCTGGAAGAGCCGCCGGAAAACACCTGGTTTTTCCTCGCCTGTCAGGAACCGGCGCGGTTGCTGGCCACGCTGCGCAGCCGCTGCCGCCTCCATCACCTTGCGCCGCCTTCAGAGCCCTACGGGCTGGCGTGGCTGGAGCGCGAGGTGACCATGCCGCAGGAGGCGCTGCTCTCTGCGCTGCGCCTGAGCGCAAATGCGCCAGCGGCGGCGCTGGATCTACTGCAGGAGAGTCACTGGGCTTCCCGGCAGCAGCTGATCCAGACGCTGGCGGACGTTTTAAGCCGTGGTGACTGGCTGGCGCTGTTGCCGATTCTGAATCATGAACAGGCCGCGGTTCGTTTGCATTGGTTGGCATCGCTGCTGCTGGATGCACAAAAACGGCAACAGGGAATCACGCTGGTGAGTAACCCTGATGCCTGGACGCTGGTCAATCAGCTGGCGCAGGCGCTGCCTGCTGCCCGTTTGCAGGCGATCGCTCGCGACGTCAGTGCCTGCCGGGATCAGTTGTTGAACGTGGTTGGCGTCAACCGCGAACTGCTGCTAACCGAGCGCCTTCTGCGCTGGGAACATTACCTGCAACCTGGGACGGTCCTTCCCGTATCCCACCTCTGAGCGAGACATTATGTTTTTAGTCGACTCCCACTGCCATCTGGATGGTCTGGATTATCAAACGCTGCACAAAGACGTGGACGATGTGTTGGCAAAAGCCGCGGCCCGTGATGTGAAGTTTTTCCTCGCTGTGGCCACGACGCTGCCGGGATATCGCGGAATGCGTGAGCTTGTCGGGCCGCGTGACAATGTGGTTTTCTCCTGCGGCGTACATCCGCTCAATCAGGATCAAGAATACGACGTTGACGAGTTGCGTAAGCTGGCGGCGGAAGAGGGGGTCGTGGCAATGGGGGAGACCGGGCTGGACTATTTTTACACGCCGGAAACCAAACCCCGTCAGCAGACTTCCTTCCGCGATCATATCCGCATTGGCCGCG
This sequence comes from Raoultella sp., assembly GCF_039594335.1. Classification (NCBI taxonomy): domain Bacteria; kingdom Pseudomonadati; phylum Pseudomonadota; class Gammaproteobacteria; order Enterobacterales; family Enterobacteriaceae; genus Klebsiella; species Raoultella sp. The sequence continues at coordinate 2,426 of NZ_JBCNNS010000057.1, read as the reverse complement.
AATTAAACAAGCCGGTTATTGTGCATACCCGCGATGCGCGCGCCGACACGCTGGCCATTTTGCAGGAAGAAAAAGTGACGGATTGTGGTGGCGTACTACACTGTTTCACTGAGGACAGGGAGACCGCAGGTAAATTGCTGGATATGGGGTTCTATATCTCATTTTCCGGTATTGTTACCTTCCGCAATGCTGAGCAACTGCGCGATGCCGCGCGCTATGTCCCGCTCGACCGCCTGCTGGTGGAAACCGACTCGCCGTACCTGGCGCCGGTCCCTCATCGCGGCAAAGAGAACCAACCAGCAATGGTACGCGATGTTGCCGAATATATGGCGGTACTGAAGGGGGTTTCGCTTGAGCAGCTTGCGCAGCAGACCACGCAAAATTTCGCCAGCCTGTTCCACATTGACCCCGTCAGACTCTAACCTGCCGATCTTTCTATTATTTTAAGGCTCGTAATTAATAGATAAAGCGAGTAAAGTTCACCGCCACAAAATGGGCGGTGAAGGGTTTTTTGCAACATCCGGACACGGCTTATGTAAGTTGGTGTAAATTTTTCAACGCTGACTGATTGAAACGTGATAGCCGTCAAACAATGATTCCGTCAATTATTTTACTCTGTGTAATAAATAAAGGGCGCTTAGATGTCCTGTCCACGGCACGGTTCTCCCCCCGTGCCAATGCGTGAAAGCGTAAAAAGCACCAAATACTCAGGAGCACTCTCAATTATGTTTAAGAATGCATTTGCTAACCTGCAGAAGGTCGGTAAATCGCTGATGCTGCCGGTCTCCGTACTGCCTATCGCAGGTATCCTGCTGGGCGTCGGTTCCGCAAACTTCAGCTGGCTGCCAGCGGTTGTTTCCAACGTTATGGCAGAAGCAGGCGGTTCAGTCTTTGCGAATATGCCATTGATCTTCGCTATCGGTGTGGCGCTTGGCTTCACCAACAACGACGGCGTATCTGCGCTGGCTTCCGTTGTTGCTTACGGCATCATGGTGAAAACCATGGCGGTCGTTGCGCCGCTGGTTCTGCATTTACCTGTAGAAGAAATTGCGGCCAAACACCTGGCTGATACCGGCGTACTCGGCGGTATTATCTCTGGTGCTATTGCAGCGTACATGTTCAACCGCTTCTACCGTATCAAGCTGCCTGAATATCTGGGCTTCTTTGCGGGCAAGCGTTTTGTTCCGATTATCTCCGGTCTCGCCGCTATTTTCACCGGTGTGATCCTGTCCTTCATCTGGCCACCGATCGGTTCTGCTATCCAGACCTTCTCTCAGTGGGCGGCATACCAGAACCCGGTAGTGGCGTTCGGTATCTATGGCTTCATTGAACGCTGCCTGGTACCGTTTGGTCTGCACCACATCTGGAACGTGCCTTTCCAGATGCAGATTGGTGAATACACCAACGCGGCTGGTCAGGTCTTCCACGGCGATATCCCTCGTTATATGGCAGGCGACCCGACTGCGGGTAAACTGTCCGGCGGCTTCCTGTTCAAAATGTACGGCCTGCCGGCGGCGGCTATCGCCATCTGGCACTCCGCTAAGCCGGAAAACCGCGCGAAAGTGGGCGGTATCATGATCTCTGCAGCGTTGACCTCGTTCCTGACCGGTATCACCGAGCCGATCGAGTTCTCCTTCATGTTCGTTGCGCCGATTCTGTACGTTATCCATGCAATTCTTGCCGGTCTGGCCTTCCCGATCTGTATTCTGCTGGGTATGCGTGATGGTACGTCGTTCTCTCACGGTCTGATCGACTTCATCGTCCTGTCAGGTAACAGCAGCAAACTGTGGCTGTTCCCGATCGTCGGTATCTGCTATGCCATCGTCTACTACGTTATCTTCCGCGTGCTGATTAAAGTCCTGGACCTGAAAACTCCGGGTCGTGAAGAGACGACTGAAGAAAGTAAAGCCGGTGCGACCAGCGAAATGGCTCCGGCACTGATTGCAGCGTTCGGCGGTAAAGACAACATCACTAACCTCGATGCATGCATCACCCGTCTGCGTGTCAGCGTGGCCGACGTCGCGAAAGTTGATCAGGCTGGCCTGAAAAAACTGGGCGCTGCCGGGGTGGTTGTTGCAGGTTCAGGCGTTCAGGCAATCTTCGGGACCAAATCCGATAACCTGAAAACTGAAATGGATGAATACATCCGCAGCAACTAAGTTGTGATGTGGGGAGACTAAGGCAGCCAAATGGCTGCCTTTTTTATTATCAATTTTAAACCACCTCCTATGGTGGGGGTGATCGTTCATGTGGGGCTTTGCCCGTAGAATGCCCATGCGAAATACTGCCCCGGTTTGTTACCAGCAAATCAAGGAGTAAATAGCATGAGCAGATATGAATCCGCTTCTCACGTATTCCATCGCTGTCAGTATCATCTCGTATGGACACCGAAGTACAGAGACAAAATCCTCAAAGGCAACCACCGT